>NZ_JBEXUE010000237.1:0-15427 GCF_040614275.1 Streptosporangium sp. NPDC006013 | reverse complement strand
GGCACCTCCCCCTACTGCGACCCGGTGGAGCTGGCCTTCCTCGACTCCTATGGATCCTGTCCCTGCGGGTGGTCCTGGAAGGGAACCTGTCCCTGCGGGTGGTCCTGGAAGGGAACCTGTCCCTGCGGGTGGTCCTGGAAGGGAACCGGCCCCTGTGCGGGAACGGGCTGCTGGGGGTAGGCGTACCCCTGCTCCCGGGGACGCTCGGCGGGGCGGCCGAAGCCGCCCTCGGCGCGGAGGGTCCCGGCGCGCGAACCGGCGGGGACCGCCTTCGGCAGCACGTAGAGCAGTGCGACCGCGGTCAGCGCGAGGGCGGGCAGGTGGCCGAGGAGGATTTCGACCTTCTCCCGGAGGTCCGTCGCACCGCCGAACAGCGCGGTGAGCAGGCTGACCGCGCCGAAGAGCACGGAGAGCCCGAGCACGCCGGCCGCCACGAGGGCCATCGGCTTCAACCGCTCGATCACCGGACCGAGGTGGGTGGCCAGCAGCACGGCGCCGACGAACAGCGCGGCGGTTGTCGGCGAGGTGAGCTGACCCAGGTAGCCCGCCGCGCGCACGGCGAAGGACGATCCACCGAACAGCAGGCGTTCGATGCCGACGAGAACGCTCGCGGACGCGACGGCTACCATGAGCCACGCCGCCGGTTCTCGGAGCCGGCCCGCCTCGACATTGATCACAACTACCCCCATAGGGTCTTTAGGTAAACCCGGGTCAGTTTTGCACATGGCTGACTTTGCTGTTGGTAGTCCCAGGAAGCCCACCAACCTCGTAAGTGCTCCATTGCACCTTATATGTCCATAATTCGGGCATCAGGTTAGGCGATTCTGCCAGCACGGACAGCCCTCATAACGATCATGAAAAGACTGCGTCCCCCCTCTTCCGGCACCCCGCCGACATCCGTAACGACCTAGTGGAACACTGGACGGCATGCGCATCGTGTCCCTCGCCGGCGGAATCGGTGGTGCCCGCTTCCTGCGGGGTCTTCTCACCGCCGCCCCCGACTCCGAGATCACCGTCATCGGCAACACCGGTGACGACATCAGTCTCTACGGCCTGCGGGTCTGCCCCGACCTCGATACCGTGATGTACACCCTGGGCGGCGGCATCGACGAGGAACAGGGCTGGGGACGACGGCAGGAGTCGCACGTCGTCAAGGAGGAACTGGCCGCCTACGGCGTCGAGCCGCAGTGGTTCGGCCTCGGCGACCGCGACTTCGCCACCCACATCGTGCGCACCCAGATGCTCGACGCCGGATACCCGCTGTCGGCGGTCACCGAGGCACTGTGCCAGCGCTGGCAGCCGGGCGTGCGCCTGATCCCGATGAGCGACGACCGGACCGAGACCCACGTGGTCATCACCGACGAGCAGGGCCGCCGCGCCATCCACTTCCAGGAGTGGTGGGTGCGGCTGCGCGCCTCGGTTCCCGCCGAACAGATCATCCTGGTCGGCGCCGACCAGGCCTCCCCCGCCCCCGGCGTGCTGGAGGCCATCGCCGCCGCCGACGTCGTCATCCTCCCGCCGTCCAACCCGGTCGTCAGCATCGGCACGATCCTGCAGATCAAGGGCATCCGAGAGGCCCTGGAGAGCAAGACGGTCATCGGCGTCTCCCCCATCATCGGCGGCGCCCCGGTCCGCGGCATGGCCGACGCCTGCCTGACCGCGATCGGCGTGCAGACCACCGCGCAGGCGGTCCTGGAGCTGTACGGGTCGCCGCTGGTGAACGGCTGGCTGGTCGCGGAGGAGGACGCCGGAGTGGCCCTCGCCGGCGTCGACGTCGAGGCCCGCCCGCTGATCATGCACGACGTCGAGGCCGCCGCCGCCATCGCCCGCGCGGCCCTGGACATGGCCACCCGACTCGCGTCCCCCGCCACTCGCGAGGAGGGCTCGCGATGAGCCGGATCAAGCGCGGGCGGCGGAATCCCGCCGACGTCAGGGTGGAGATCTTCGCCGTTCCCGGCATACCCGAGGTCCACGAGGGCGACGACGTCGGGGAGCTGATCGCCACGGCTCTGCCCGACCTGCGTGACGGCGACATCCTCGTGGTCACCTCCAAGATCTCAAGCAAGGCCGAAGGCCGGGTCCTGCACGGTGTGCCCCGTGCCGAGGCGGTCGGCGCGGAGACGAGGCGGGTGGTCGCCCGCAGGGGCGAGACCGTGATCGCCGAGACGAGGCACGGCTTCGTCATGGCCGCCGCCGGGGTCGACGCCTCCAACACCCGGCCGGACACGGTGGTCCTGCTGCCCGTCGACCCGGACGCCTCCGCCTCGGCCATCAGGGCGCGAGTCGCGGAACTGCTCGGCGTGTCGGTCGGTGTGATCATCTCCGACACCTTCGGCCGCCCGTGGCGCAACGGCCAGACCGACATGGCCGTCGGCGTCGCCGGAGTGACTCCCTCTCTCGACTACCGGGGCATGTCCGACGACTACGGCAACGCGCTCGAGGTCACCCTGACCGCCGTCGCCGACGAGTTCGCCGCGGCCGGAGACCTGGTCAAGGGGAAGGTCGCGCAGACCCCGGTAGCGGTGATCAGGGGCCTGCCCGAGTACACCACCGAGGACGACGGGCCTGGCATCCGCGAGCTGGTCCGCCCGTCCGCCGACGACATGTTCCGGTACGGCTCGCGCGACGTGGTCTTCGCCCGCAGAACCATCCGGGAGTTCTCCGCGGAGCCCGTGGACGGCGCCAAGGTCCGCAGGGCCGTCGACGCCGCGATCGCCGCGCCCGCCCCGCACCACACGACCCCGTGGCGGTTCGTCCTGCTGGAGTCGGCGGGGGCCCGGGAGAAGCTGCTCGACGCCATGCGCGAGGCCTGGATCGCCGACCTGCGCGGCGACGGCTTCTCTGAGGAGTCGATCGCCAGGCGGGTCAGGCGGGGCGACGTGCTGCGCGCGGCCCCGTACCTGGCGGTGCCCTGCCTGGTCATGGACGGCTCGCACACCTACCGCGACGACCGGCGCAACACCGCCGAGCGGGAGATGTTCGTGGTCGCGGCCGGCGCGGGGGTGCAGAACCTCCTCGTCCAGCTCGCGGTGGAGGGGCTGGGCTCCGCGTGGGTCTCCTCCACCATGTTCTGCCGCGACGTCGTCCGCGAGGTCCTCGACCTGCCCGCCGGCTGGGACCCGATGGGAGCCGTCGCCATCGGCCACCCCGCGGCTCCCCCGAGGGACCGCGCCCCCAGGCAGGCGTCCGACTTCATCGTCGTCCGCTAGGCCCGGCTTCCGCACGCGACACGAACCGGACTCGGAGCGGTTGTCAGCGACTCCGGTTCGGGTTGCGGCGCCGCCGCGCGTGCGGGAAACGGGATCGGCGCGTCCGGGGGCCTCGGCCGATCCGCTCAGCCGTCCGCGCCTCCGTCGAGCTCCATCGCCCGATTTATATCAACGAGCGATTCCTCGTAACGGCCCAGGGACCGCAGCACCTCGCCCCTGCGGACGTAGGCCCAGGTGTATTCGGGGTCGATCTCGATCGCCCTGGTGAGATCGGCCATCGCCTCCTCGTCCCGGTGCAGCTTGTGCAGGATCGCCCCGCGGCTCCCCAGAGCACGATCGTTGTCGGGCTCCAACTGAAGGGCGTGATTCAGGTCGCCGAGCCCTTCATCTATCTTGCCCATCATGCGATACGTCTCACCGCGTGAGACGAGTGCCCAGACGTTGTTCGGCTCCATGCTCAGCGCGTGGGAGAAATCCGTGATCGCATCGTCATAGCGGTTCACCTGGTAATAGAGGTCTCCGCGAGCGTTGTACAGGTCGGTGTCCTCTGGGGCGAGCATCATGGCCCGGATCAGATCGGTCTCCGCGTCGTCGTACCGCTCGACCTTGCGCAGCAGGTCCGCCCGCTCGCTGAGGAGCCAGACCTCGTCCGGAGTCAGCTCAATCGCACGGTTGAAGTCGGCCAGCGCCTCCCCGAACCGGCCGAGCGCCTCATACGCCTGCCCCCGGCTGCCGATCGCGTACGTGTACTCCGGGTCGATCTCGATCGCGCGGTCGAAGTCGGCGACGGCCTCCTGGAACCGGCCCGTCCTTCGGTACAACTCACCCCGCCTGCCCCACACGATGTCGTTGCCGGGATCAAGCCGGAGTACCTCGGTCAGATCTGCGATCGCCTCATCGAAGCGCTTCATCATCGAATACGTCTTGGCACGTTCGATGAGCAGTCCACACCGCTGCGGGCCGCCCTCCCGCGCACCGGCTTCCAAACTTTCCTCGCCTGCCACACACACCTCTTCTTCAGCCATCTGAACGATCGTAAGCATTCACCATGCGGCCTCGGCCTCACTTCCCCTTCGGGGGAGTCTCGATCGTCACCGGCGGCTCCCAGAACAGGCCTTCCTCCTCGGGAAGGTCCTCGGCGTCGATGACCAGGTCCTCGGGCGGCGGCTCGATCGTCACCTTGGTGCCCCAGCCGGTGAAACGCAGGTCGGAACGGATACCCAGCTCGTAGTTGTCGTTCGTCTGCTGAGAGGTCGTGGTGGTCAGGCGGGTGACCCTGCCCTTGGCGTCGAACCAGAGCGCCCAGGCGACCTTCTCATCGCGTCCCAACCCCCCGCCGAGGGGCTGACCGGGGATCTTGGAGGCATAGATGGTGCCCTTGGCCGTGCGCGGGCCGACGGAGGAGGCGGTGGCGAGCAGCGCCCGCAGCGTACCGGGTTCGAGGAGATCGACCGTGACATCCATGGGACTGGACTCGAACCATCGGCTGCGCACCCACTGCTTGCCCAGCGGCAACGTGCCGATCAGCTCACCACCCGAGGTGTAGTACGCACCGTCGACTTTGATGAGCAGCTCCGGGAAGAGGAAGGAAGAGTCCAATTCCGGGATCTCAGAGCGGATCGGTGAGGAGAGTGTGCTGATGTCGTCCGTTTCCACCAGCCCTCCCTTACGGAATCCGGCGACCCGCGTGGTCCGGCTGGTGAACATGTGCTTGCCGTCGGCCAACATGCGGGTGACCGCGGAGACGGTGACGCCCCTGCCCGGTACGACCTGGGCGCGGAGTGCCTTGATCGGATCGGGCGCGTCGGCACGGGCGGGCAGCGGCGTGAGCAGGAGGAGGCTCACGACAAGACCGGTGGTGATCCGTCTCATTCGATTTCCTTCGGCGCCTGGAGGGAAAGAAGATCCTTCCAGGCAAAGATCACACCGCCGTCTCGGAACTTTCCGATACGTTCGAGCGATACGGAAATACGGAACCCTCTCAACCGGCCACTACGCGGGCAGGTCCCAGCTCGGGCCGTCCGGGTCGCCCAGCCAAAGGCTCCGGGGGCCCGATCTGGGATTCGGAGGCTCAGCCGTAGCGGATCACGTTCGCGACCACCGCGAACAGGATCAGCGCTATCAGACCAACCCCGATCATGCGGCGGACCGCCTTCCAGGCCGCCGACTTGGCGTCAGGGATCTTCGATGCGGCCTCGGCGGCCGCTTCGACCGCCTTGCCCCATCCCGCCCAGGTGTCCATCGTCCGCTGGAAACGCCGTCCGACGGCGAACACGATCGTGGCCACTACGACAAGGGCCAGGATCCGGCCGTTCGAGCTGTCCACGTCGCACTCCTACCGGGGGGAAGCAGGATCCTCGTCGCTGCCGGCATGCGGGGGGCTGTCAGAGTTGCGAGATGGCGAACACGATCGTGGCGATCACGATGAGCGCCATGATCCGGCTGTCGGCACTTTCCATCGATTACCCCTACCTGGATAGAAGCGGGATTTCGTCACTAAGAGTAGGCCAATGACTACTGAAATTCCAGACGCCTCCCCCGATCTCCTCACTGGAACGATCCAGAGCTCCGGCCGGAGCGGTCGCCCGCCCCCTGCGGCAGGTGGTCACGGGGCCTTGGCGCAGGTGGGGTGACAGAGACGGCGGGCCAGGGCGGACAGGAAGACGTCGATGATCTCTTCTGGGCGCTGGGCGACGTGCAGGGAGCCGTTGGTGACCGAGGTGATCTGGGTGAGGGCGGCACGGTCGAGGTCGGCGCCGAAGGCGAGGACGACGATCTGGACGGGTCGCTCGGGGTTCCACTCACCGCGGAGCCTCTCCACCAGCTTGGTGCCGGAGATGCCCTTGCCGTCGTCCTTGCCCGCCGTGATGACGAGCAGGGTGTTGTTCATGGTCTCGTCGTAGGACTCGGTCAGCGCGCGGAACCCGGCGATGATCGAGTCGTACAGGGCGCTGGGCTCCTTCGGGTCGGCGCGCAGGGTCCGGGTCAGCTCCTCCAGGCGGCTGCGCCGGATGACCTGGCCGCCGTCGGGCTCGGTGATCGGGCCGAGGCGCACCCGCTCGCGCTGGTCCTCACCCTTGGCCGAGGAGAACTCCCACATGCCCATGTGCGTGGAGCCGGGAAAGAGCTGCAGGCCGAGCCTGGCGGCGTCAAGGGCGACGGTCAGCCGGGTCTTCCCCCGCTGCCCGTTGATCGGCCCGGCCATGTGCTTGCCGCTGTCCGCCAGGACCAGGATGTTGGTCGGCGGGGCGAGCCTGCTCCACGCCGCCAGCGCCTCGTCGATCATGCCGGGCAGGATGGTCGGGCGGGTGCGGGGCGCCTCGGTGGGAATCTCGGGACCGGGTGAGTACGGCCCCAGGGAGCCGTCGGGCGAGCGGAAGCCCGCCCTGCGGGCCGCCTCCTGGGTCTCGGGGGAGCGCAGCCAGGCGGCGAAGGCCCTCGACCCGCTCGCCTTCGCCTCGTCGGAGGAGGTGACCACGTACGGGTAGTCGAGGTTGATGGTCCCCTCACGGGGGTGCAGGGCGGTCACCGGGTCGTCCGACGGCCGGCGGTTGTGCTCCCAGACCGACTGCTCGGGAACGATCACCACGGGGCGCTGCCAGAAGGAGCGGTCGTCGACGGCGGCGAGCATGGTCCGGTAGTCGGGCGCCGCCCCCGCCTGCGCCCAGCGGACGAACGCGGTAAGCGCGCGGTCGGCCTCGGCGCCGCTGCCGACCACGTCCCTGGCCGCGGCCACGGTGGCGATTCCGGCACCCGCGAGCGACGGGTCGGGGACGCGGACCACGTCGGGCTCGTTCTCGGTCGGCTGGATCCGGCCACGGGTGGTCGCGGGGAAGACCATCCGCCAGTTCATGTCGGTCTTACCGACCGCGAAACGCCGGGCCAGGGACTTGCGGGTGGCGAAGACCAGGGGCGAGGTCGCCATGACGGTCTCGGTGCCGGCCAGGTTCGCGGCCCCCTGCTTGCGGGCGAGCCGGATCCAGGCCGAGGAGTCGGAGATCCAGCCGTCCGGGCGCTCGCTGAGCACCCCCGCGGTGCCGCCGAGCAGGGTGCGCAGCACCGTGGCGGGCGGCTGCTCGGTCACCTGCACCAGCACGCACCGGCCGTCGACACCCGCCCTGCTCCGGTTGAACCGCCCCGCCGCCTCCATGACGGTCGGGGCGATGTCGACGGCGGCGGCGACCCCGACCAGCACCGGGTCGCGGGCCGAGCACGAACCCCCCGCCTGGTCGAGCACCAGGACGGCGCTCCCCGCCAGGGCGACCGCTATCGCGACCGCCGCCAGCGACAGGCGCAGCAGGACCTGACGCCGACGCCGCTCAGCGCCGACGGCCACACGGTGTCGACCGGAGGAGGGCACACGGAGACCTCTCGCTAGAGGAGAAAGACGATTGTGTCAATGAACCCCTCACGGAGGGCAAGCAAATATAGAACTTGTTATAACTTTGTCGACGCCTCCAGCGGGAGCAGTGGAAGGGCGTTGGGGCGGACGCTCCGGCAGACCCCGTCGCTCACCCTGGCCGCGGCCAGCCGCTCGGCGTCGGGCACGCCATAGGAGGTGGTCCGCTGCCGGATCGGCCGCCCGGTCGGGGCGACCATGGCCTCGATCTCGCTGATCGTCTTGAAGGAGCCGTTCTCCGACCCGGCCATCCTGCTGATCGTCTCCTCCATCAGCGTGCCGCCGAGGTCGTTGACCCCGCCCATGAGCACCTCGCGGCAGAGCCCGTCCTGGAGCTTCACCCAGGAGCACTGGATGTTGGCGATCGCGCCGTGCAGCAGAACGCGGGCCAGCGCGTGCACCGCCCGGTTCTCCCGCGCCGTCGGCCCCGGGCGGGCGATCCCCGCCAGGTAGATGGGCGCGCTGTGGTGAACGAACGGCAGCAGCACGAACTCGGAGAACCCACCGGTCTCCTCCTGCATGCGGCGGATCAGCCGGATGTGCTGCACCCAGTGCGCGTGGTTGTCGACATGGCCGTACATCATCGTGGAGGTCGTCGGAATGCCGACCCGGTGCGCGGTGGAGATGACCTCGACCCACTCGGCGGTGGGCAGCTTGCCCTTGGTCAGCACCCAGCGGACGTCGTCGTCGAGGATCTCCGCCGCGGTACCCGGCAGCGAGTCGACGCCCGCCTCCCTGGCGGCGACCAGCCAGTCCTCGATGGACAGGTTGGTGCGGCTGGCCCCGTTGATGACCTCCATCGGCGAGAACGCGTGGACGTGCATCTGGGGCACCCTGGCCTTGACCGCCTTGGCGATGTCGAAGTACGCGGTGCCGGGCAGGTCGGGGTGAATGCCCCCCTGCATGCACACCTCGGTCGCCCCTGCCTGCCATCCTTCCCAGGCGCGGTCGGCGACCTGCTCCAGCGAGAGGGTGTAGGCGTCGGCATCGGTGCGGCGCTGCGCGAAGGCGCAGAAGCGGCAGCCCGTGTAGCAGACGTTCGTGAAGTTGATGTTCCTGTTCACCACGTAGGTGACGTCGTCACCGACCGCCTCCCTGCGCAGGCCGTCGGCGATCCGGCAGAGCTCGTCCAGCGCGGCGTCGTCGGCGCCGGCGCCCGACGGGTCTCCGGCGAGGTCGAGGAGGACGAGCGCCTGGGCGTCGCTCAGCCCCGCCGGGTCGCGTTCGGCCTGCCGCAGCGCCTCCCGCACATCGCCCCTGACGGCGCCGCCGCTCCCGGCGGTGCCCTCCGCGACGGGCAGGCGCTCCCGCAGAGCCTCCCAGTCTCCGTAGACGTGGTCGAAGTCGTCACGACGGTCGGCGGTACGGCCCTCGGTGTCGACCGCCGTGTGCAGGTCGACACGGCCCAGGGAGACGAAGCCCCCGTCGGGCTCCTGCCAGGGGCGGCCGGTCACGACCGCGTCCTCGCGGGCGAGGCCGGTGCCGGGGTCCGCCAGGGCGGCCACGTGCGCGTTGAGCCTCGGGTCCAGCCAGGGCTCCCCCGCCAGCACGAACTCGGGATAGATGGTCAGCCGCTCGCGCAGCGTGAACCCGGCGGCGGCGGTGCGGGCGGCGAGGTCGTCGATCTGCGGCCAGGGGCGCTCGGGGTTGACATGGTCGGGCGTCAACGGCGAGACGCCGCCCCAGTCGTCGATGCCCGCCCTGATCATCAGCTCGTACTCGGAGTCGACCAGGTTCGGCGGGGCCTGCACCCTCATCTTCGGTCCCAGCACCAGCCGGGTCACCGCGATGGTGGCGGCCAGTTCCTGCAGGTCCGCGTCGGGCATGCCGCGCATCGCGGTGTCCGGCTTGGCGCGGAAGTTCTGGACGATGATCTCCTGGATGCCGCCGTACTCGCGCGCCACCTTGCGCAGCGCGAACAGCGACTCGGCGCGCTCGGCGACCGTCTCCCCGATGCCGATGAGGATGCCGCTGGTGAACGGCACGTTCGTCCGCCCGGCGTCCTCCAGCACGCGCAGCCGCACGGCGGGGTCCTTGTCGGGTGAGCCGTAGTGCGGCTGCCCCTTCTCCTCGAAGAGCCGCCGCGAGGTCGTCTCCAGCATCATGCCCATGGAGGGCGCGACCGGCTTGAGGCGCTGCAGGTCCCGCCAGGTCATGACGCCCGGGTTCAGGTGCGGCAGCAGCCCGGTCTCCTCAAGCACCCGCACGGCCATCGCGCGGACGTAGGAGAGCGTGTCGTCGTAGCCGTGCGCGTCCAGCCACTCGCGGGCCTGATGCCAGCGGTCCTCCGGCCGGTCCCCCAGGGTGAACAACGCTTCCTTGCATCCCATGGCCGCGCCCTGCGCGGCGATCTCCAGCACCTCGTCCGGGCTCAGGAACAGGCTCTCCAGTTTGTGCGGGGCGGTGGCGAACGTGCAGTATCCGCAGCGGTCCCGGCAGAGCCTCGTCAGGGGGATGAAGACCTTGCGGCTGTAGGTGATGATCCCCTGTCGTCCGACCGCCTCCAGACCCGCGTCCCTGACCCTCCCGGCGTGGTCAAGGAGGGTCTCCAGATGTGTGTCCCGGGCGTGCAACAGGACTGTGGCCTCGGCGATATCAAGAGTTTTGCCATCGCGTGCCCTGGCCAGAGCCCGGCGCATCGCGTTGTCGGTGGGGTTGGGACTCATGACGTCACAGTACGGCGCGACGCTCACCTGCCCGGCGGCGGGTACCGGACCTCGATCCGACACTTCAGATTCGCTAAAGACTCGCTACAAGCAGATCTCGATAGACATAAATGCTTGCATATACATAAATTAGACATGTCAGCCGGAACCTTCGCAGCCACGAAGATTCCCGGCCCTCAGCCGAGGCGCCCACCTCGGACCCCACCCCCAGGAGCCGAAAATGTTCTGGTTTCTCCTCGCCCTTGTCGCCGTCGCCGTCCTCGCCCCGCTGGTGGGCGCCGACACCCGCGACAGCCTCGACTGGCATCATCAGGAACCCTCCCCCGACGAGGGGGCGCTCAGCACGACCACCGGTCACGCGCGGGCGGCCGCGGCCCGCGAGCGGATGACCGCGCACCGCCCGACCCCGGCGGCCGGCTGACCCTGCGCTTGGAAAGCCCCACCGGACGCGGCCCGTGCCGGACCGCGACCGATCCACCACGATCTCCCGCACACCGTACGGCGGGGCCGGTCAGATGTCGCTGGAGAAGCGGATCGCGGACTCGGGGAGCACCACACCGGGCCAGACCCGGCTGCCCGCGAGCAGTTCGTTCCCGGGACCGACCACGGCGCCGTCGCCGACGACCACATCCCGCAGGACCGCTCCACAATCGACACGCGCGCCGATGCCGATCACCGAGTCGACCACGACCGCGCCCGAGTGCACGATGCAGTCGTCTCCGAGCACGCTGCCACCGACCTGCGCCCCCGACTCCACGATCGCGCGGGCGCCGATCACGGAACCGCCGGAGACCTTGGCCTCGGGCGAGATCATGGCGCCGGGCAGGGCGAGGAAGTCACCGGTGGGACCTGGCAGCGCGGGCGAGACGAGCCGGCCGAGGACCAGGTCGCGGGAGCCCTGCACGAAGGCGGCGGGCGTGCCCACGTCGAGCCAGTAGGACGCGTCGGCGTAGCCGAGCACCAGGGCGCCGTCCTCGATCAGGCCGGGGAAGGTCTCGCGCTCGACCGAGACGACCTGCCCCTCCGGGATCGCGTCGATCACCGAGCGGGTGAAGACGTAACATCCGGCGTTGATCCGGTTGGTGACCGGGTTCGGGGTCTTCTCCAGGAAGGCGGTCACCCGCCCGTCGTCGTCGGTCGGCACACAGCCGAAGCGCGAGGGGTCGTCCACCTCGGTCAGGTGCAGGGTGAGGGCGGCCCCCCGCGCGACATGCGTCGCGATCTGGTCGCCGATGTCGTGACCGGACAGGATGTCGCCGTTCAGCACCAGCACCGGATCGCCGGGGCCGCAGGTCAGCGCCTTGGCGGCATTGCGGATGGCCCCGCCGGTGCCGAGCGGCTCCTCCTCCGTCATGTACTCGAGTTCGAGGCCGAACGCCTCGCCGTTCCCGAACGCCTCGGAGAACATCTCCGCCCGGTAGGAGGTGGCGAACACGATGCGTCGCACGCCGAAGGCCCTGGCGCGGGCGAGCTGGTGGGACAGGAAGGGAACTCCCGCCGTGGGCAACAGGGGTTTCGGGGTGTCCAGTGTCAACGGACGCAGGCGCGTCCCTCGTCCACCGACAAGGAGAATCGCCTCTAGATCCGGCAAAGGGGTCTCCATCATTCCGCGAGGTTAACTCACTACTCGGCCGCGCGCTGGTAAGAGAGCAGGTGTGCCTCGGCCGAGGCGTCCCAGGTGAACTCCTTGGCACGGGCGATACCCGCCGCGGACAGCACGTCCCTGCGCTCGGGTGAGGAGAGCAGCGTGCGCAGCGCCGCGGCGATGCTCTCGGCGTCCGGCTCGGTGTAGGCGACCGCGTCGCCCCCCACCTCCGGCAGCGAGGTACGGTGCGTGGTGAGCACCGGTGCGCCGCAGGCCATGGCCTCCAGCACCGGCAGCCCGAAGCCCTCACCCCGCGAGGGAAAGGCCGCGATCACCGCCCCACCGAGGAAACCGCACAGGTCGGCGAAGGACAGGAAGCCGGGACGGAGCACCCGCACCGTCGACGGGACCTGCTCCACCGCGGCGTCCACCTCGACGTCGCGGACGCCCCCGGCGAGCACCAGGGCGGGCGGGTGGGAGATGTCCTCGACGGCGCGCACGAAGCCGCGGATCAGGTTCGGCACGTTCTTGCGGGGCTCCAGCGGGCCGAGGAAGGCCACGTAGGGAGTGCCGTGCAGGCCGAGCCGGTCGGAGGCGTGCTTGACCTCACGCTCGGACGGCGGATGGAACAGCGCCGGATCGACACCGTGGTAGGCGACGTCGATGCGGGTCGGGTCGGCCGAGAGCAACCTGATCAGCTCGTCCCTGGTCGCCTTGGAGGGCACGATCACCCGGGTGGCGTGCCGGACCGCCGTGCGGGTCGCCGCGCGAAAGAACGCCGCCTTGACCGCGTCGTGCTGCAGGGGCTCGGTGAAGCAGGTGAGATCGTGCACCGTCGCCACGGTCGGCAGGCCCGAGCTCAGCGGAATCGAGTAGTAGGGGGCGTGGATGACCTGGGCGGCGACCTGCCGGGCGAGGAAGGGCAGCCCCGTCTGCTCCCAGGTCAGGCGGGCGGCCCTGTTGGTGATCCCGTGAGGCCCCGGCACGATCCGCGCGGAGGGCGCCAGTCCGGCATATCGGGCGGCGTCGGCGCGCTGGCAGACGACCACGAGATCAGTGCCCGCCCTGTCCAGCGCGGCGACGAGTCCATCGACGTACCTGATCAGCGCACCGCGATCGGCCGGAACCGCGGCCGCGTCGACGAGCACTCTAGGCGTCAAGAAGGATCGCTCCCCTCATGATTCACGTGGGACGGCCGTCCCCCTCCTCCGTTCACTCTATTGCCAGAGTCTCCGAAATCATGGGGGAAATCACACGGCTTTTCCCGAAGCGTGGTCCTTACTGGAAGCCGTGGCGCGGCGCGCGGCCAGACCCGCGAAACCTGCGCAGACGAGATCGCCAAGAATGATCACAATCCGGGAGCAGAGCGCCGCCGCTATGGCCGACCCCCCGTCCAGGACAGGCGCCAGGACGGCCACCATGGCCACCTCCCGCACGCCCGCCCCCGCTGGGACGACGAACGTCATGATCCCCAGGCACCACGACAGGGCGAACGCGCCGATGGAGAACAGGACCGCGGAGAACCCGGAGGGTCCGAGGTCGTGCACGATCGCCGCCAGGTGCAGCCCGTACGCGATCCAGCCGCCCAGTGCCCAGCCCAGCGCGGTGAGCATGCCCCTGCGGGTGAGGGGACGCTCCAGCGGCTCGCGCCTCAGCTTGCGCAGCCCGAACCCGAGGACCGCGTTGACCACCCTCGGCTCGAAGGCCACCGCGAGCACGGGGATCAGCAGGAACGCCCAGGCGTACGGCGCGGCCGCCCCCGGCTGGGCCGCCAGCAGCGTCACCCCCGAGACCACCAGACCGCTGCCGAGCTGCACCGGCAGCGTCAGGAAGAACGCCGCCGCACTGCGCGACCGGGGAACGCCCAGCTCCCGCCCCATCTCCATCTGAGCGATCACCGGCCAGAGCGAGCCGGGGATGTACTTGCCGAGCTGGCCCACGAAGAAGACCCTCGCCCCCGCGCGCAGCGGCAGCGGCGAGCCCAGGTCGGCCAGCAGCGCCCGCCATGTCATCATCCCGCCGCACAGCGCGGCGAGCACCGCCACCAGCGACAACACGAGCGACAGCACGGACAGCCGGGCGAACCCCGCGCGGATGTCGTCCCACTGGCTCAGCACCACCCAGGTGCCGAACCCGAGCGCGAGGAGCAGGAAGGCGACGCGGGCCAGCCGTCTCAGGGTGGACGCGCCGGACCGGACGGCTCCTTCGTCCTCGCTCACCGCAGGCTCACAGGGGCCGTACCGGCTCGGGCGGCTGCGGCAGCGCCCGGCCGGCCGGGCGGCGCTCACCCCTGGTCGCCACCCACAGGTAGGTGGGCACCACGGGCAGCAGGGCACGCAGCACCGGGCGGGGCAGCCGCGACAGCACGCCACCGGCCACCCGCCCCGCCACACCGCCGAAGAGCTCGTCGCCCGCGAACGCCGCCGGGGTGGCGAGCACGGGGAAGGTGTAGTCCCACACCCGCAGGCCGCGCACCATCTTGCGCAGGCCGCGCCGGGTGCGATAGCGCTCGTAGTAGCTGTCGGCCCGGCCGAAGAGCCGCACGTAGCGGTCGGCCGGCGCGGGCGGCAGGTACGACAGGAACGGCAGCTTGTAGTGCGGCTCCATCACGCCTAGCCGGTTGCCCAGGCCGAGATAGAGGACACCGTCCGCGGAGAGCACCCGGCGCATCTCGGCCATGATCGCGTCCGGGTCGACCACGTGCTCGTAGATGTGGTTGAAGACCAGTACGTCGATCGAACCGTCGGGGAAGGGCAGCGCGGTGCCGTCGGCGCAGACGAACTCGACCCGCTCGCCGAACCGCTGGGCCGCCTTGCGCAGGCCCGGCACGTCGATGTCGACGCCGAACGTCCGGCTCGCGCCCGCCGCGGCCAGCTCGTCGGCGATGAACCCCGCCGAGCAACCGATGTCGGCGACGGTCAGACCGGCGAGGACGTCCTCTTCCCTGCCGAGAAAGTGCCCGAGCACCGCGACGATCTTCGCGGCCTTCCTGCGGCGCTTCTCCTCGTCCAGCATCGCCGCCTGGAACTCGGAGTACTCAAGCTGCGCGACCCGCTCGGTGCTCATCACCAGAACCTCCCGAGGATGCCCCGGCCTTCAGGCCGGGGAGGAATCGGCAGCGGAAGGGCCGCCAAAGCCCGAGCGTGCCCTGACCGGTCAGTCATGTCGATCGGCTTCTTTCTGGGTCGTGTAGCCGTAGCCGTCCGCGCGCTGAAGGTGACGGACGTGCCGGTGGTTGATCCCGGTGACGCGGCCGTGCCGGGTGGTGATGTCAAACGAACCGGAGGAGCGGACCAGGACTCGCCCGAGGTGAATCCCGGCTTTCTTGCCTGCCGGGACGTTCGCCCGGACCAGGTCGCCGGTTTGGAAGCCGTGGTGCAGTTTGCTCCGTGGCCGGGCAAGGCGGGGGAACCCGTATCGGTCGGGGGTGGTGCGGGCGTAGGTGCCGCGACCGGTCGCTTTGACCACCAGGACCGTGAACGGCCAGGCGGTCACGCTCTCCAGTTCGCCGACGTGCAGCGCGTCCAACGTGCCGGTACCCACTGCGCCGAGGTGACCGATGCCGACC
>NZ_JBEXUE010000236.1:0-15479 GCF_040614275.1 Streptosporangium sp. NPDC006013 | reverse complement strand
CCTGACCGCCGCGCTGGAGAGGATGGCCGCCTCGACGACCGCGGAGGAGTTCGTCATGGTGAGTGGAGGGGCCAAGGTCTCCTGCATGGGCGCGATCGCCCGAGCGGCCCGCGCGGGCGGCGCCCGCACCGTGGGTGTGATCCCCCAGTCACTGGTGGACATCGAGCTCGCGGACGAGCTCGCCGACGAGCTGGTGATCACTGGCGACATGCGCGAGCGCAAGGGGGTCATGGACGCCCGTTCCGACGCCTTCCTGGTGCTGCCGGGCGGCATCGGAACGCTGGAGGAGCTGTTCGAGATCTGGACGTCCCGCACGCTGGGCCTGCACGACAAGCCCCTGGTGGTCCTCGACCCGTGGGGCATCTACCGGCCGCTGCGGGACCTGGTCGAGGGCATGCAGGAGGCGGGCTTCACCCGGCCGAACGTCTTCGACGCCATCTCCTGGACCGCCACGGTCGACGAGGCGTTCCGGCTGCTGGAGAAGTCGACCAGGCATCTGGAACCGAGCGCCGAGGAACTAGGCGAGGCCACGGCGGGTTAACGCGGGTGGACGCCGCCCGGCGAGGGAGTCGGTCATCTCGACCGCGAGTCGCACCTGCTCCCGGCGATCCGTACGGAACACGCGGGCACCCGCCCAGGCACAGATCGAGGCCGCGGTGAGCTCCGCGGCCTCGGCGTCCCGCTCGTCTCCGGCGGCGGCGGCCAGCCTGGCGGGGGTGACGACCACGGTGCGCCCGGCGCGGACGAGCTCCTCGACCTCCCCGATCGAGTGGGCCTCGACCCAGCCGGGTTCGCCCGGATCGCCGGGGCCGAGCACGAGGGGGGCCGTCGGCGGGACCGGTGGGACCGCCCCGGTCCGCCCGCGCGGAGAGGCCGGAGCCCGGCCGTCGCCCACCCCTGCGGAAGCGGGCGGGAGGCTGCTCTCTTCAGGGAACGGAGGAGTCACGACCCGATCCTAGGTCAGCGGAGTTGTGGCACGATTCGTATGTGCTGGTCGTATTAGCCCTCGCTGCCGTAGCCGTCATCGCCAGTGTCACGGTGGTCGCCATGGGGCGGGGGGGTGAGCTGAGCGAGTTCGCTCCCGACGTGCCTCCGCTGGACCTGCCCAAGGGCGGCCAGCTCGGTGCCGTCGACTTCATGGCGCTCCAGCTCCCGGTGAGCCTCGTCGGCTATCACACCCAGAGCGTGGACGAGGCGCTGAACCGGGTCGCCGGAGCCCTGAGCGAGCGCGACACCAGGATCGCCGTGCTGGAGCAGCGGGTGGCCGAGCTGCTCGCCGGCAGGCTCCAGGCCCGCCACGAGCTCAAGGGCGGCCTGCCCGCCACCCTGCGCGAGCTTGAGGCGCCGTACGAGCTCTCCGGCCATGGCAGGCCCGCAGCGGGCAAGGAGCGGTCCGGCGGGTCGTCCGCCGTTTCACTCACCGAGCGCGAGGCGCCGCACCGGCTCCCCGACGCGGCCGAGCCCGTGGTGGACCCCGTGCCGGACCCTGTGCTGGACCCCGTGCCGGACGGAGGGGATTCCGGCGGGTCACCGGCCGTTCCACGGGGCGAGCACGGGCCGGAGGGGGCCGATGGGCTCCCCGAGGCGGATGAGATTTCCGTGGCGGAGAAGCCGCCCGGCGCGTCGCGGGTCTCCTCGCCGTCCGAGCCGTCCCAGGTGCCGGACTCCCCGTCCCCTTCCGGGGCCTCGCCGGAGCCGTCCTCCGGTACCGTCGGCGTCCACCTCGGTGAGCGGCCGGGGAAGGACAACAAGGAGGAGTCCCGTTGACCGAGACCTCGCGACTCGTCGTGCCTGCGGCACCCGTGGAGCTCGTGCGCTGTGGGTGGGTGAGCGCGGCCCCCGACTACATCGCCTACCACGACGAGGAGTGGGGCCGCCCGGTCACCGGCGACGACCGGGTGTTCGAGCGGATCACGCTGGAGGCGTTCCAGTCCGGCCTGTCCTGGATCACCATCCTGCGCAAGCGGGAGAACTTCCGCGCCGCCTTCGAGGGGTTCTCCATTCCGGCCGTGGCCGCCTTCGGCGAGCAGGACGTCGAACGCCTGCTCGGCGACGCGGGCATCGTCAGGAACCGGGCCAAGATCGAGGCGACGATCGCCAACGCGAGGGCCGCGCTCGGCATCGGCCTGTCCGACCTCGTCTGGAGTCACGCGGACCCCGGCTCGCCGGTTCCGAAGACCTCGGCGGACCTGCCCGCCCAGACCCCCGGTTCCAAGGCGCTGGCCAAGGAGCTCAAGTCACACGGCTTCCGTTTCGTCGGCCCGACCACCGCCTACGCGCTGATGCAGGCCATCGGCCTCGTCAACGACCACCTGGCCGACTGCTGGGCACGCCGGGCCTGACGGCCTCCCCCTCGCGGGCGAGGGGGCTCCGCGCGGCCGGCCCCGCTGACGCCGGAAGTCCCCGCACGTACGCGGCGGTTTCGCGGAATCCCCCGAGACCGGCCAAGGGACGTCAGCGGCCCTGGAAGACCGGGCGCTCCTTGGCGAGGAAGGCGCGGGTCGCGTTCAGGTGGTCGTCGGTCCTGGCGCAGGCGTCCTGGAGGTCGGCTTCCAGCTCCAGGGCCTCGGCCAGCGAACCGGTCGAGGCGAACCGCAGGGCGCGCTTGGTGGCCGCGTAGGCGCTCGTGGGCCCCTGTGCCAGCCGTACGGCCAGTGCGCGGGCCGCGATGTCCAGCTCGTCGGCGGGGACGACCTGGGAGACGATCCCGAGTTCGAGCGCGCGGGCCGAGCCGACGGGCTCGCCGAGCAGTAGCAGCTCCGCCGCGCGGCCCGCGCCGACCAGGCGCTGCAGGGTCCAGGAGGCGCCCGAGTCCGGGGCCAGGGCGATGCCGGAGAAGGCCATCGCGAACCTGGCCTTCTCCGAGGCGATTCGCAGGTCGCAGGCGAAGGCCAGCGCGGCGCCCGCGCCCGCGGCGACGCCGTTCACCGCCGCGACGACCGGCTTGTCCATCTCGGTGATCGTGCGGACGATCGGGTTGTACTGGGTACGTACCGTGTCGTCCAGGCCCCGCCCGGCCTCCAGGTTCGCGGCGTGCTCGCTCAGGTCCTGGCCGGCACAGAACGCCCGCCCCGTCCCGGTCAGCAGCACCGCCCGCACGGCGCGCTCCCGCGACGCCGCGGTCACCGCCTCAAGCAGGGCGGTCTTCGCCCGGGAGGTCAGCGAGTTCATCGCCTCCGGCCGGTTGATGACGATGGTGGCGACGGCGTCATCGACGGAGTAGAGAACGTCGTTCAACAAGGGCTCCTTCAGGCTTCCCGGCTCCGTGTGCTACGGCTCGCCGAGGTGGCGGTCGACGAAGGCGGCGGCGGCTGGGAGCAGCCGTCCGGCCTCGTGTTCGAAGTAGATTCTGGCCTGCTCCCCTGGCCAGCCTCGCGGCAGGAGCTCGGTTGGGAGCCCGGGGTCGCGGAACAGGAAGTTGCGCCAGCCGTGCAGCAGCCTGCTGCGGACGGCGAACACCCGGGCGTCGCTCGCGTTGCCGGGCAGCTCGCCGACCAGGTCCGTCGCCTGGGCCAGCCATCTCCGGTAGGCGGCACCGATGCCGTCCAGGTCCCATGTCCTGGCGGCCAGTGCCGCGGGGTCGCCGTCGAGCACCGCGTCGAACCGCTCGGCGCCGACGCCCTCGCCGCTGAGGATCGTCTCCAGCTCGGGGGAGGGGTGGGGGCCGATCCAGGCGGTCTCGGACAGGGGCGCGTACCCGATGAAGGACAGCTCGGCCCGGAGGCGCTCCCTTCTGGACCGCTCGCGCACGGGCTCCAGCACCAGGACGTGCCACCGGCCGTTCCAGGTGATCGTCCCAACTCGGTAAATTCTCAACGCGGCCTCGTCGAGACGGTGCACGCACTTGGGGGTGACCTCGTAGCCGGGGCCTCCGGGCAGCCGGGCGGGCGCCAGCCAGCCTTGCCGTACCATCCGCGAGATGGCGGTGCGCACGGCCGGAGCGGCGATGTCCAGCGGGGCGAGCAGGCGGACGAGGGCGGCCACGGACGCGCGGCCGCCTCGGGATCTGAGGTGGTCCCCGTACAGATCGAAGAGCGCGGCGCGGGCGTTCACGAGGACAAGTTTGGCCGTCCGGGGGGTCTCGGACAACGGTCTTGATCGCCGGATGAGCCGACGCTGAGACTGATCGTTCCCATTCTCCGTGCGGAGGCGGGATAATAGGACATCACAGAAGACGTGAATGCGTCGGCCACCCTCGGGTCAGTCGGAGATCCGGAGCCCGAAGCAGGAAGGGATACACGCATGGCGGCTATGAAGCCGAGGACCGGTGATGGTCCGCTGGAGGTCGTCAAGGAAGGCAGGGGGATCGTCATGCGGGTTCCTCTGGAGGGTGGCGGCCGTCTCGTCGTTGAGCTCTCCGCGGACGAGGCAAGCGCCCTTGGTGAGGAACTGAAGAAAATCGTCGGTTAGTACCGATCTAAGACAGAGTGGCGGAGCCGGGCCCTATTTGAGCTTGCTCGGGGAGCATGACACCTGCGATGGCCCGCGCGACCGACGATGAACACGGCCCTGGCCGTCGGACCGCCTTGCGGCGGCTCGCGCCAGGGCCGCGGTGTTCTCCCCGGCGTTTCTCTGCTGCCGGGCCTGACGACTGGAGTCACCCATGCCCATCTCCCCCAACCTGCTCCTGCCCCGCGTGCCCTATGCCCAGGGGCTGTCCGCCGGGGAGGACGCCGAGACCGAGTCCTTCGGCGACGCCGAGTTGCTCGCCGTTCCCTTCGCCGAGGATCTCGCACCCGAGATCGAGCTGCCGGTGCCCGTGGCGGCGTTGCTCGCCCACTACCAGGCCAAGGGCGAGGCGGGTGAGATCGTCGAGGTTCCCGTCGCGAACGGCGACGCCGTGGGCCGGGTGCTCCTCTACGGAGTCGGAGACGGCTCGGCGACGGCCCTGCGCAAGGCCGGCGCGGCGGTGGCGCGGCGCGGTAAGGGCAAGGACGCCATCAGGATCGTGCTGCCCGGCGGGCCGGTGGCCGCCTTCGTGGAGGGCGCGCTGCTGGCCACGTACACCTTCAGGGTCGGCGAGGCGAAGTCCCCCGTGACGACGCTCGAGTTCGTCGGAGACGGGGTCGAGGCGGAGGTCGCCGGCGCGGAGGTGATCGCCGGGGCCGTCGCGCTCGCCAGGGACCTGACCAACACCCCGTCCTCGGTGAAGTCACCGGCCTGGCTCGCCGAGCGCGCCGCCGAGCAGGGCGTCGCCGCGCGGGTGTGGGACGAGCGGGAGCTGCGCTCCGGCGGGTTCGGCGGCATCCTCGCCGTCGGGAAGGGGTCGGTGAACCCGCCCCGGCTGATCCAGCTCTCCTACCGGCCCGAGGGCGCGACGCGTCACGTGGTCCTGGTCGGCAAGGGCATCACGTACGACACCGGCGGCCTGTCGCTCAAGCCGACCGCCGGCATGGTGTTCATGAAGACCGACATGGCCGGCGGAGCGGTGGTCATCGCGGTCCTGGGCGCGCTGGCCTCGCTCGGCGTGCCGATCCGGGTCACCGGCCTGATCGCCGCCGCCGAGAACTCCTTCTCCGGTACGGCCCAGCGCCCCTCGGACGTGATCACGCAGTACGGCGGCCGGACCGTGGAGGTGCTCAACACCGACGCCGAGGGCCGCCTGGTGCTGGCCGACGCGCTGGCCTACGCCGACGCGGAGCTGGACCCGGACGTCATGGTGGACATCGCCACGCTGACCGGGGCGATCAGCGTGGCCCTGAGCAAGAGTCTCGGCGCGGTCTTCGCCTCCGAGGACGCGCTGGCAGGCGCGCTGGTCGAGGCGGGGGAGGTCAGTGGGGAGCGGCTCTGGCGGATGCCGCTGATCGAGGACTACCTTCCCGCGCTCGACTCGTCGGTGGCCGACCTGACCAACATCGAGGCCGGATCGACCTACGGCGCGGGTTCCGTCACCGCGGCGCTGTTCCTGCGCGAGTTCACCGGCGGGCGGCCCTGGGCACACCTGGACATCGCCGGCGTCGGCCGTAGCGGCGCGGACGAGGGCCTGTTCAGCAAGGGAGCCACCGGATACGGCGTGCGCCTGCTGCTCGAATGGCTGGCGGGGCTCCAGGAGCGGTGATCGCGCGGCGGGCGGGACGGTGACACCGTCCCGCCTCCGGTCGGGTGACCGCCGTCAGTCGGAGAGCTTGACGGCCGCCAGGATGCCGTCTCCGAGAGGCATCATCAGCGGGCGGAGCCGCTCGTCGGAGCGGACGAGCTTGCCGAGCTCCCTGATGGAGACCGTGTCGGGGTCCCGCTGCACGGGGTCGGCCACCCGGTTGCCCCAGAGGGCGTTGTCGAAGACGACGATGCCGCCGACCCGGAGCAGCCGGACGGACTCGGCCAGGTAGTCGGCGTACTCGTGCATGGCGCCGTCGCAGAAGACCAGGTCGTAGCCGCCGTCGGACAGCCGGGGGAGCACGTCGAGGGCGCGGCCGGTGATCAGACGGGTCCGGCCCCCGGAGAATCCGGCCTGGGCGAAGCTCTGCCTGGCCAGTCGCTGGTGCTCCGGTTCCACGTCCACGCTGGTGAGCGTGCCGTCCTGGCGCATGCCGCGGAGCAGCCACAGGCCTGACACCCCGCAGCCGGTGCCGATCTCCACGACGGCACGGGCGTTGATGGCGGTGGCGAGGAAGCAGAGAGCGGCGCCGCCGCCGGGCAGGATCGGGGGCGCTCCCACCTCTGCGCCGCGCATGCGCGCGGCCAGCAGGATGTCGTCCTCCCTGTGGAACTCATCGGCATAGGCCAGAGTGGCCTCCAACGGACTTGTCGGCGTCTCTGCCATCGGCCTCTCCTCCCGCTTTCTCCGTACACAGTCATATAGGCGCTGGGTCGCAGCCTAAGGGAGGCAGGCCCGATCGGGAACTCATGTCGTCCCCGGTGCGTTGCACGGTTTAAGCGGCCTTTGCCGGTCCTGAAGGTAGTCAGTGCGCACGAAGGGACGAAACCAGGCACTATGGCGATAGCGGTGGTCCCGGAGAGAGGAGTGCTGGTGGACGAGCCTGACCACCAGGCAGAAGCTCCCGTGTCTGATTGGACGCCTCCTACCTGGGAGGAGGTGGTCCGGACGCACTCGGCGCGAGTGTATCGGCTGGCCTATCGGCTGACCGGCAACGTGCACGATGCGGAAGATCTCACACAGGAGGTCTTCGTCCGGGTCTTCAGGTCGTTGTCGAACTACACGCCAGGCACTTTCGAGGGCTGGCTGCACCGCATCACCACCAACCTGTTCCTCGACATGGCGCGGCGCAAGCAGCGCATCAGGTTCGAGGGGCTCGCCGACGACGCCGCCGAGCGGCTGCGCGGGCGCGAGCCTTCTCCCGCACAGGTGTACGACGACACCCATCTGGAGCCCGACATCCAGGCGGCACTCGACGCCCTCGCGCCCGAGTTCCGCGCGGCCGTCGTTCTGTGTGACATCGAGGGGTTGTCCTACGAGGAGATCGCGGCGACGCTGGGTGTGAAGCTCGGCACGGTTCGGAGCCGGATCCACCGTGGGCGGGCGCAGTTGCGTGAGGCGCTCGAGCATCGCGCGCCGCGGAACGATCCATTCCCCCCGAGCGTTACTCACGGGGAGGAATTCGCATGAGAAATCACAGTCATGACGAATGTCACGACGAGCCACTTGGCAAGGAGTGCGCATGAGTCATCTAGGAGAGCGTGTTTCCGCACTGGTAGACGGTGAGCTGAATCACCACGAGCGTGACCGGGCCCTGTCGCATCTGGCCTTCTGCGCCGACTGCCGGGCCGAGGTCGACGCCGTGCGAGCGCTGAAGAGCCGGTTGCGGTCCCTCGACGGGCCCGCGATGCCGGCCGACCTGACGATGTCCCTGCTGCGGATGGCGGAGCCCGGCGGCCCGTTGCCCCCGCGTGAGCGCCCCTTTCCGGCCTCGCGCACCTTCGGCGGAGCACCCATTCCGAGCATGTACAGCGTCGCTCCCCCCGACAACCGCCCCAGGGGCCGGGCCCAAGGACCTCGCCGCACCCGGAGAGCGGGTTACGTCGCGGTGGGTGTCGCCTCGGCGGCCGTGGCGATCGGCACACTGTTCGTGGTAGGCGGAGCCGACCCCAACCCGCGTGTCGTACCGCCGGTCGACATGTTCGCCAACCAGCACAGGAACACGGCACCCTACGGCGGATCGGCGACGCCCACCTTCTCGCCCACTCCGTGATCCGGCTGCCCGCCACGATCATCCTGGTGGCTGTCATGTTGCTGGGGCTGGTGACGGGCGGTACGGCACACGCGGTCAGGACCTCGCACGCCATACCGCCGGACGAGGCGGAGAACGAGGACACCGGCCTGCACCTGCTCCGTGAGGCGGCGGTCGCGGGCCGGGCCCGCGGATACTCAGGCACCCAGTACGTCACGGTCTGGGGCGCCTCAGGCTCCACCTCCGCGGTGCTGGAGGTGCGCAACGTCCCCGGGACGGGGATGACGGTGCGTACCGAGCCCTCGGGCTCCGTGCAGAGCGCCGATCCGGGCACCCCCGCCGGGGGCATGTCCAGCCCCTCGGAAGCGATGCTCGAGGTGCTGGCCCGGAACTACCGGGTCGTGGCCGCCGGAGAGGGGCACGCCTGCGGGCGCCCCGCCCGCCTCGTGAACGTCCTGCGCGCGGACGGCACGGTCGCCGCCCGCTACTGGATCGACAAGGCCGCCGGGCCGGTGCTGCGCCGCGAACTCATGGACGCGAGGGGCCGGGTCGTCAGCGTCGGAGCCTTCGTCGATCTGACCCTCGCCCCGGTGACCAAGGGGGTGGTGCCCACGGTGCCGCTGGCCGCCGGGGGCCTCGATCTCGTGGAGATGCCCCGCCTGCTGGCCGCGGGCTGGCGTATCCCCCGCGCCCTGCCGGGCCGCCTGGAGCTGTTCGCCGTGCGAAGCGCCCCCGCTGGATACTTGTATTTGGGGTATTCGGATGGGTTGTCGGTTGTGTCAGTTTTTGTGCAACCCGGAGTGCTTGATGAGGATCATCTCCAGGGTTGGCATGCGGAGCGGCGCAGCGGGCATACGATCTGGATTCGAGGCCCGGTTGGGCAGGAGATGATCTGGGCGAGTGGGGGGCATGTCTATACAGTCTTCGCGGACGCGCCGGCCGACATGGTCGACGCGGCTGTCGCGGCCCTACCGCACGAGCATGTTCCGGATCTCTGGACGAGGCTCGGCCGAGGTGCGAGTCGCCTGCTCTCGTGGGTCAATCCCTTCGGATGACGTGTGTTTTACACATCTCGTATGCCGCTCGGGGGAAGATTGCCGGGTTGACCCGGTGAGTGGGCATCTGCGAGGCAAGGAGTAGTGAGTATTCGATGACCGACGAGGCCCGTACCGGCCACGGGGCGCAGGATGCTGCGGGGCGTACGCCGTCGGACTTCACCGACGGTGGTCACGGCGCTCCGGAGTCCCGCCACGCCGACTCCTCCGGCCCCGAGTTCTCGCGCCCCGAGTTCCTGCCCGCCGGAGAGGGCGCGCCGTCCCAGGTCGAGCAGCCGGGAGACGACGGCTGGAGCCAGTTGGGCGCCCCGCCAGGCCGCGGCCGGTGGGATGGGCCGCAGGGGCAACCCGAGTTGCTCCGTCACGACGACGGGGAGGCGTCGGCGGGCGAGGGCGTCCAGGGACAGGGCCACGCGCCGGAGAGCTGGGGCGACCCCTCCGGCCGGCTCAGGTACGACACGGCGGTCTTCGCCGCCCACCCGGCTCCGCCCCCGCCGCCCACCCAGGCGTTCGGCATGGGTCCCGGCTGGGCGCCGCCTCCCGGCAGCCCGGGGCTGCCAGGGAGCTTCGGCGGCCCGGCGCCCGCGGCGATTCAGCGTGGGCCGCGTACGGCCACGCTGGTCGTCCTCGCCGTGGTGATCGCGTTGCTCGCCTCGCTGCTCGGCAGCGTCGGCACCTATCTCCTCACCAAGCCGACCGGCTCGGGGCGCGACCCCTCCTACAGCCTGGGGAACGCGCCGACCGGTTCCAACGCCCGTCCCCCGGATTCGGTGGCGGGTGTGGCCTCGAAGGTGCTGCCCAGCGTGGTCTCGCTGGCGGTCGAGGGCGGGGCGAGTTCCAACACCGGTTCCGGCTTCCTGATCAAGGGCGGCTACGTGGTGACCAACAACCACGTGGTCGCCGGCGCCGACCCCAGCGGCCGGATCCAGATCCAGTTCAACAACCGCAAGTCCACCTCCGCCGTCGTCGTCGGCCGCGATCCCGAGTCCGACCTGGCAGTGGTCAAGCCGGCGGAGACCTTCGGCGCCCCGGAGATCACCCTCGGCAACTCCGACAACGTGGTCGTGGGCGACCCGGTCATCGCCATCGGCTCCCCGCTGGGCCTGACCGGCACCGTCACCTCCGGCATCGTCAGCTCGCTCAATCGTCCCGTTCAGGCGGGTGAGGAGAACAACTCCGAGACCACCTGGCTCAGCGCGGTCCAGACCGACGCGGCCATCAACCCGGGCAACTCCGGGGGGCCGCTGGTCAACGGCAACGGCGAGGTGATCGGCGTCAACTCGGCGATCGCCACTCTCGGCAGGTCGGTCGGCGGCCAGAGCGGCAGCATCGGCCTCGGTTTCGCCATCCCGGTGAACCACGCCCGCCGCGTCGCCCAGGAGCTGATCACCACGGGCAAGGCCAAGAAGTCGCGGATCGGTGTCGCCATCGACCCGACCTACCAGGGTGTCGGGGTGCGTATCGCGACCGAGGCCAGGCAGGGTTCCCAGCCGATCGAGCCGAACGGCCCCGCCGCCCAGGCGGGCCTCAAGCCGGGCGACGTCATCCTGGAGGTCGACGGCATCGTGCTGCAGGACGGCAACGAGCTGATCGCGCTGGTCCGCAACAGGGCTCCCGGTGAGAAACTCTCGGTCAAGTACCAGCGCGGCGGCCAGGAGAACACCGCGACCGTGACCGTCGGCACCGCGCCGGACCAGCCCGCACCCGAGCCTTCCTGAGCCGCCTGGCAGGGGCGCGTGCTTACCCTTGGCGGTATTAGTCTGGAACCTCTCCGGTGCGTAGCCGGAGAGGTGCCCATGGCATTCTTTCGGTAGGAGATCACCGTGTTCGGACTCGGCTGGCCTGAGATCGTGGCGCTGGTGGTCATCGCCCTCCTCGTCTTCGGCCCGGAGAAACTGCCCCAGGCCGCTGCCCAGGCGGGCAAGACGTTGCGCAACCTGCGCCGGATGGCCAACAACGCGAGAGACGACCTGCGGACCGGGCTGGGGCCGGAGTTCGCCGACTTCGACCCGGCCGACCTGAACCCGAAGAACTTCGTCCGCAAGCACCTCACCGCGGACCTTGAGGACGACTGGAAGTCCACCCCGGCCACCGCCACCGCCGAACCCGCCCCCGCCTACCCGGCGGGCGGCGAGCTGGGCTACGGCGAGATCCCTCCGTACGACTCCGAGGCGACCTGAGTCCCTCCCGAACGGCCGACGGCGGCGCCCCCTCCTACAGGGGGCGCCGCCGTCGTCGTGTCGGAGCGGGTGTCGTCAGCCGCGCCGGGTGGGCGAGATACCGAGCTGGAGGCCCTTGAGGCTGGTCGACTTCTTGCTGAGGGAACCGGCGATGCGGATCAGCTCGGCCGCGGCCGCGGCGTCCGGGTCGGTCAGCACGAGCGGCTTGCCCTCGTCGCCGCCCTCGCGCAGGCGCATGTCGATCGGCACCTGGCCGAGGAGCGGCACGCGGGCGCCGAGGGTGCGGGTGAGCGCGTCGGCCACGGTCTGGCCACCGCCCTCGCCGAAGACCGAGACCCGCTCGTCGCAGTGCGGGCAGGGCAGCCATGACATGTTCTCGATGACGCCGGCGATCTGCTGATGGGTCTGGACGGCGATCGATCCCGCCCGCTCGGCGACCTCGGCGGCGGCCTGCTGCGGGGTGGTCACCACCAGGAGCTCCGCAGAGGGCATCCGCTGCGCCACGGAGATCGCGATGTCACCGGTGCCCGGGGGCAGGTCCATCAGCAGCACGTCCAGGTCGCCCCAGTAGACGTCGGCGAGGAACTGGTGCAGGGCCCGGTCGAGCATGGGACCGCGCCACACGACGGGGGTGTTGCCCTCCGGCTTGAACATGCCGACCGAGATGACCTTGATGTCATGCGCCACCGGCGGCATGATCATGTCCTCGACCTTGGTGGGACGTTCGGAGGTGCCGAGCATGCGAGGGATGCTGTGGCCGTAGATGTCGGCGTCGACGACGCCGACCTTGAGACCGCTCGCGGCCATCGCGGCGGCCAGGTTGACGGTGACCGACGACTTGCCGACACCGCCCTTGCCGGAGGCGACGGCGAAGACACGGGTCAGCGAGCCGGGCTGGGCGAAGGGGATCTCCTTCTCGGGACCCTTGTTGCCGCGCAGCTTGGTCTGCAGCGCCTTGCGCTGCTCGGGGCTCATGACGTCCATCTCGACGGAGACGCCGGCCACTCCGTCGATCCTGGAGACCGCGGCGGTGACGTCTCGGGTGATGGTGTCCTTCATGGGACAGCCGGACACCGTGAGGAAGATCGCGACACGTACCGCCCCCTCGGGGGAGATGTCGACGCTCTTGACCATTTCGAGCTCGGTGATCGGCCGACGGATCTCAGGGTCGTTGACGGTCGCGAGGGCGGCCATCACCAGTTCCGGGGTAGGTGCCATCGAAGTGTCGGCAACGCGGCGTCACACTGGGGCGACGGAGGATGCCGTCCCTCCTTGTCTGTTATCGATGAGGCGTCTCAAGGGCAGGAACTGCCCGTCGTGGCGCTCGTATGGCTTGGCGAGAGGCCCGATCCCGTCAGGGAACGGTCGGCGTCGGAAGTCCAATGGTATGAACCCCGGAACGTCGGCAGGAATTCCGGCCCCGGCTCTGGTCGCCGGATTCGGACAATTCGCTGTGTAGATGCGCGTGCAACGTTCTAAGGTTACTGTGTGACCCTCACGGCGGGCGAGTCCATGGAGAGCTTCAGCTCGGAGGAGCTGACGCTCTGGCGCATGCTCCAACGAGCCCAGGTCCGCATCGCCCGGGTGCTGGAGGCCGACCTGCTGATCGAGCACGATCTTCCCCTGGCCTCCTACGAAGTCCTCCTGCAACTCTTCGAGGCGCCCGAGCGGCGGCTGAGGATGAACGACCTGGCGGACCGGGTGCTGCTCTCGCGCAGCGGCCTGACCCGGCTCGTCGACCGCCTCCAGCGTGACGGCCTGGTCGAGCGCGAGGCGTGCACCAGTGACGCGCGCGGCCTGTTCGCGGTGCTCACCGACGCGGGCGCGGCGCGGCTGGCCGAGGCCGGCCCCACCTACCTGCGCGGTGTCCGCGCCCAGTTCCTGGACATGCTCGACGCCGACGAGCTGCGTCAGTGCGCGGACATGCTGAACAAGCTCCTGCCCGCCTCCGGCACCGAACCCTGCTGAGGCCCCGCGGCGGGTAGCCGCCGCGGCCGTACCCCTGCTCCCGCTCGCCCGGGCTCGCGCCGGGCCGTCCTGACCGGTGGCCGGACAGGGCTGTCGAGCGTCATGTCACATACCAGCCCCAGGGTGATGTCGAACACATAAAGGATCTTGCGGACTATACGGACAAAGATTGATATTGCGGATGTTTCCCTAGTTGTTCTGGAGGCTCCGCTTGCCGAAGTTACGGGCAGCCCTTATCGTCCTCGCGGTTCTCGCGGCGGGCGTCACCCCAGCCCACGCGGCCACCCAGCCATCCCTCACCGTCGAGCGGGGACGGTCCCAACCGGTCTTCTCCTACGCCGACGCCGTCCGCGAGCACGTCTACGTCGAGTCGGGTGTCGACAGCGACTCCGATGGGAGGCCGGACCGGGTCCGTGTCGACATCATCAGGCCGAAGGAATCGGGTCCCGGGCTCAAGGTGCCGGTGATCATCGATGAGAGTCCGTACTACGACAACTCCGGCCGGGGTAACGAGGCCGAGCGGAAGGTCTATGACGCCGCCGGGAACGTAGTGAAATTCCCGCTGTTCTACGACAACTACTTCGTACCGCGCGGTTACGCCGTCCTCAATGTCGACATGATCGGCACCACCAGGTCCGACGGCTGTCCCGACGTCGGCGGGCAGGCCGACGTGCTGGGCGGCAAGGCCGTGATCGACTGGCTGAACGGCCGCGCCACCGCCTACCGCCCCGACGGCACGCCCGCGGTCGCGGACTGGACCACCGGCAAGGCCGCGATGATCGGCAAGTCGTACGACGGCACGCTGGCCAACGCCGTGGCGGCGACCGGCGTGCAGGGGCTGGAGACCATCGTCCCGATCTCGGCGATCAGCTCCTGGTACAAATACCAGCGCTCCAACGGGGTGATCTACAACTACGACTACATGTCGTGGCTGGGGAACTACGTCGACACCGACCCCGAGGCCAAGTGCGCCGCGGTGCGGGCGCGGCTGGACGCCGAGGACGGCGACGACACCGGCGACTACAACGGCTTCTGGGCCGAGCGCGACTACATCGCGGGCTCGATGGCCGACGTCTCCAAGGTGCGCGCCAGCGTCTTCGCCGTGCACACGGTCAACGACCTCAACGTCAGGCCCGACAACTTCTCCAAGTGGTGGCAGGCGCTGGCCGGCAGGAACGTGCCCCGCAAGATCTGGGTCGGGCAGTACCAGCACGTCGACCCCTTCGACTTCGAGGGCCGTCGTGACCTCTGGGTCGACACGCTGCACCGCTGGTTCGACTACTGGCTGCTCGGCGTACAGAACGGCATCATGCGAGAGCCCCGCGCCGACGTGCAGACCAGCCTCGACCGCTGGATCACCCAGCGCGACTGGCCCGCCCCGCTCTCCCTGAAGGTCCCCTTCCGCCCCGCGGCCGACGGCTCGTTCGGCCTCGTACCGGCCAGGAAGGGGCAGACCGCTACGTTCACCGACATCCGCCAGTCCGAGGACGCGATGGTGGCCGACGTCGGCACCGTCAAGCCGGGCCGGGTGGCCTTCACCACCGGCGAGCTGCCGCTGGACCTGCGGCTGTCCGGCACGCCCGTGGTGGATCTGCGCGTCGCGCTCGACAGGCCCACCTCGAACCTGACCGCGCTCCTCGTCGACTTCGGCGAGGACACCCGGGTCGACTGGCGGCGGGGCCAGGGCATCACCACGGTCGCCGAGGAGAGTTGCCACGGCGAGAGCACGGCCTCCGACGACGCCTGTTACCGGCAGGTCGTCACCAACCGGGCCACCCGGCCCCTGGAGATCGTCGCCCGTGGCTGGATCGACGTGCAGAACCGCGACTCGCTCAGCGAGCCCTCGCCACTGCCCCCGGGCACGTACGGCAAGGTCAACTGGGAGACGCTGCCGCAGGAGTACGTCTTCAAGAAGGGACACAGGCTGGCCCTCGTGATCGCCGGCACCGACTCGACCTACAGCGCCGAGCGGGCCACCGGCGCGAACGTCACCGTCGACCTGGCGGGGAGCAAGGTCGTGATCCCGCTGGCGATCAGCACCCTCGGCAGCGCCGACGTGCCGAAGGACACGGCCAGGTGGCAGGGCCCGGCGCGACTGGACCTGCCGGTGCGGAAAAGTACGGGGCCGACAAGGTCGCCATGATCGC
>NZ_JBEXUE010000235.1:0-15589 GCF_040614275.1 Streptosporangium sp. NPDC006013 | reverse complement strand
GCTGGAGGAGGAGTCGAGCTCCAAGCTGCTCGAGCGCTCCTTCCGCCGCCGCGGCATCAAGCAGGAGCTGGGCGTCTTCTTCGAGGGCGTCAAGCGAGACGGTGTTCCGGCCGCCAGGTAGCCTGGGATGAAATGCGCCAGGTCCCAGCCTGCCGCGACGGGGCCTGACAGGGGTGGGCCGGCAACTCTCCGGCGGCACGCCCCAGATCACCGGTCCGTGATCCGGACCCGTGACATCAGGCCTGGTCGGAGCCCTGATCGGAGTCTCGACCACTGCCCCTGCTCGCATGCGACCGAGACGAGATTCGCCATGTACGACATGTATCCCTGGAACCACGCCGAAGAGATCAAGGACGAGGCCGCCGAGGCGCTCCAGACCGCCCTGGACCGCCGAGACAACGGTGGTTCCCCCATCCGCTGAACCTGTTCCCAGTGCCGGCGGGGTTCCCGCGGCTGATCAGCCGGTGTGTCTCATCCGCCGGTCGCGATCTCGATCTGCTCGGTCGACTTGACCCCCTGCGGATCGGGGCGCACCGCGCCGACGAAGGAGGACCGGCGCCAGGCGCTGAGCTTCTCCTCCTTGACCACGTCGCCGCTTCGCGGGGCGTGGACCATGTAACCGGGTCTGGTGATCATGCCGACATGGCCGAGGCCGCTGAAGAAGGCCAGGTCACCGGCCTTGAGGTCCTTCCAGGCGATCTTCTTGGAGAAGGCGGCGTACTGGTCGGTGGTGACGCGGGGCAGCTTGATCCCGGCGGCGCCGTAGGCGCGGAGCATCAGGCCTGAGCAGTCGAAGCCGCCGTTGCCGGTGCCACCCCAGACGTAGGGCGTGCCGCGCTTGGACATGGCCCACTTCACGGCCTTCTGCCAGGCGGGCCTGGGGGTCGCGCTTTTCAGTGCCGCCTTCAGCCTGACGGTGCCGAGCACGGGAGCTTCGGGGGAGGGGAGAGGGGAGGCGGCCAGGGCCGCAGTCGGCGCCATGGCCGAGGCCGCGAACACCGCGGCACCTGAGACGAGAATGGACAGGACGCGGGAGTACATCTTGCCGGACAGGATGATTCCTTCCATAAGGCCGGCCGGGTGAGCTGTCGGGCTCGGGCGTGGAGGCCGCCCTACGGCGCGAGAGCGCGCCGATTCGCCCCAAGGAATCCCGTGATGGCGGCCGGGAGCGCGCTCCGGGGGAGGAGCGGGTTCCCGGGGGCCCGGTGGATCCCGGAAAAAGTGGTTCCCCGGCTCCGTACGGGCCGGTAAGGGGATGGTCCGTACGGATTAGGCATCGATGTGAATGGGGAGGACGATAACGAAACCTCGCGAAACGGTCAATAGGGAGCAAAAAAGGACAAAGTGATCACGCGGGCGGACGCGCGGACACGTCCGAAGAGTGAGACCGGTGTTCGATCACCGAGACGGACAGGTAAGGTGCCTGCATGGATTCGCGTAACATTCGCCTGGCGGTCATCCCCGGGGACGGGATCGGAGCCGAGGTCGTCACCGAGGGCCTGAAGGTTCTCGAAGCGGTCGGCACCAAGGTGGAGACCACCACGTACGACCTCGGAGCCAAGCGCTACCACGAGACCGGCGAGACCCTGCCCGACCCGCTGCTCGACGAGCTACGCGGATACGACGCGATCCTGCTCGGCGCGGTCGGCGACCCCAGCGTGCCCCCGGGCATCCTGGAGCGCGACCTGCTGCTCAAGCTCCGCTTCCAGCTCGACCACTATGTGAACCTCCGCCCGGTCAAGCTCTTCCCCGGCGTTGAGACGCCGCTGGGCAAGGCCCGCCCCGAGGACATCGACATGATCGTCGTCCGGGAGGGCACCGAGGGCCCCTACGCCGGTGCCGGAGGCGCCATGCGCCGCGGCACGCCGTACGAGATCGCCACCCAGGAGTCGCTGAACACCGCCTACGGTGTCGAGCGCGTGGTGCGCTACGCCTTCGAGAAGGCGGTGGCCCGCCCCCGCAAGAAGCTGACGCTGGTCCACAAGACCAACGTGCTCACCTACGCCGGTGACCTCTGGGCCCGCACGTTCGACCGGGTCAGCGTGGAGTACCCCGAGGTCCAGACCGACTACTGCCACGTCGACGCGGCCTCGATGTTCTTCGTCAGCCAGCCGGAGCGTTTCGATGTGATCGTCACCGACAACCTCTTCGGTGACATCCTCACCGACATCGGCGCGGCGATCGCCGGTGGCATCGGCCTGGCGGCCAGCGGCAACGTCAACCCCGACCGCACCGCGCCGAGCATGTTCGAGCCGGTCCACGGCAGTGCCCCCGACATCGCGGGCCAGGGCAAGGCCGACCCGACCGCCACCATCCTGTCGGTCGCCATGCTCCTGGACCACCTGGGACTGGCCGACGAGGCGGCCCGGGTCGAGCAGGCCGTCGCCGACGACCTGCTCGAGCGGCTGGCCGGCTGGGCCGGCCGGACCACCCAGGAGATCGGTGACGACATCACCGCGCGAGTAGCCGGCTGAGGAAGCCGCCCCCTCGACCCCGATGCGCCTGGCGGCTCCTACGAGCCGCCGGGCGTTTTTTGTTTCCCACGCACTGCCGGTTTTCGGCATGGATGCAGTAGTTTCCCGTTACCCGGTCCAACGCAGAATGGACCCGAGGGTAAGCCAGACATCAAGATAAGGATCCGCGTCATGACCACCGCTCAGAAGCTCAGCTTCGACGTGCAGCTCTCCGACCACGCTCGCACCGCGGCCGAGCGCGAGCAGGTAATGGCGGCTCCGGGGTTCGGCCAGGTCTTCACCGATCACATGATCTCGATCGACTACACCGAGGGCGAGGGCTGGCACGACGCCCGGCTCATGCCGTACGGCCCGCTCAGCCTCGACCCCGCGACCGCGGTCTTCCACTACGCGCAGGAGCTCTTCGAGGGCATGAAGGCGTACCGCCAGCAGAACGGTGCGATCGTGACGTTCCGCCCCGAGGCCAACGCCGCCCGCTTCAACACCTCCGCGCTGCGGATGGCCATGCCCGAACTGCCCGAGGAGACGTTCGTCGAGTCGCTGGAACTGCTCGTCCAGACCGACCGCGAGTGGGTGCCGACCACCCCCGGACACAGCCTCTACCTGCGCCCTTTCATGATTGCCACGCAGCCTGCGCTCGGGGTCAACTATCCCTCCAGGACCTACAAGTACATGGTGATCGCCTCTCCGGCGGCGGCCTACTTCGGTGGTGGGCAGGCGGTCAGCGTCTGGCTCTCCACCGAGTACACCCGCGCGGCCCCCGGCGGCACCGGCTTCGCCAAGTGCGGCGGCAACTACGCGGCGGCCTTCGTGGCCCAGCGCCAGGCCGTCGAGCAGGGCTGTGACCAGGTGGTCTGGCTGGACGCGAGCGAGCACCGCTACGTCGAGGAGATGGGCGGGATGAACCTGTTCTTCGTCTACGGCGACCGCCTGCTGACCCCGGCGCTCACCGGCACGCTGCTGCCGGGCATCACCCGCGACTCGATCCTCGCCCTGGCCTCGGACCTCGGCCTGCGGGCGGAGGAGGGGCGGCTGTCGATCGAGGAGTGGCAGCGGGGCTGCGAGTCGGGCGAGCTCACCGAGGTCTTCGCCTGCGGCACCGCCGCGGTGGTCACCCCGGTCGGCTCGGTCAAGGGCGCCGACCGCGCCTGGACGATCGGCGACGGCACCCAGGGGCCGGTCACCGGGCGGATCCGCGAGGAACTCGTGGGCATCCAGTACGGTTCCCGCCCGGACCCGCACAACTGGGTCCACAAGATCTGCTAGTCCCGTTTTCCGCATGTGCTGCATCGTTGCAGGTCAGCAGCTATATCTGATCTCAGTGCCGCAGGTAACCACCCCGGGTCAACCGGGGTCACGTGCGGAACGCAGGGCCAGTCCCGCGTGCGACCTCGATGGGTTTTTGCTCTTGTGTGGCACCTGACCTGTGACGGGATCCCCAGGTGTGAAGTGGGAACGATGCGGTGACAGGTGCTGCGTAAGGGGGCGAGGAGATCCGGCCAACACGTTCATGGCCGGTCACCGTGGGGTCCCCAGCCGGAGGAGGCCCGGTCTCCAACTGGCCAGGCCTCCTCCGCGGGCAGGGCTATCCTTCGGGCAGTTCGTCGGTGTCGATCGTGAGGTTCCACGGCTCGGGAAGTTTCAGGGAGCCGCCGAACTTGACGATGTTTTCCTGCTGGTACCCCTTGGGGCTGGGGCTGCTGAGAAGCCGGATCTGCTCGTCGAAAGCATCGATGACGAGATAGAGCGGGACACCTGCCAACGCGCAGTTTTGGGGCTTGACGACGTGATCGTCGTTGACGCTGCTTGGGGAGACCACCTCCACCACGAGCAGCGTGACGTCACCGTAGACCTCGTTCTTGTCCCACATCCTTGGATTACGTGGCACGACGGTGAGGTCGGGGCGGTAACGTTCGGCTTGAGGGCCGAGATGGATCTTGATGTCGTTCCAGATCTTCCAGCCATGCTCGGTCACCGTGCCGAGAAGGTGGGTGAGAACCCAGAAGACGATGTTGTTGTGGCTGTCGGTAGGCAACTCCCTCACCACGATCCGGCCGTTGATGAGCTCGACGCGCCGGTCAGGCCATTGCTCGCACATCTCTGGGAGTCGCCTGACAAGTTCATCGCGGAGATCTTCTTGTGGTGCTCTCTCGGTTGGTCGATCCAAAACCTTGGCCATGCGGTCATCCTTCCCTCCGCGCGGGTGGGCGCAACGTGTTTGCCATGTCGCTTAAAGTAATCGGAAAGATTCCCGTCCGCCCGGGATTCGGAAAAGTTCTCGTCAGTGCTTTCGAATCATGGTGAGGCCGTCGGCGATGGGGAGCATGATCGAGGTGACCCGTCCGTCGGCGCTGACCATGTCGTTGAACTCGCGGATGTGCCTGACCGTCTCGTCGTCCCTGCCGGGATCGGCGACGTGGCCGCTCCACAGCGTGTTGTCGACGAGGATCACCCCGCCGGGGACCAGCCGCGACATCAGGATCTCGTAGTAGACGGGATAGTTGACCTTGTCGGCGTCGATGAACGCCAGATCCACCCCGGGGTGCTCGGGGAGCTCGCGCAGCCGCTCGGCCGCCGGGCCGATCCTCAGTTCGATGCGGTCGGAGACCTGCGTCTTCTCCCAGTATCTCCGGGCGACCGCCGTCCACTCCTCGCTCACGTCGAAGCAGGTGAGCCGGCCGCCGGGGGCGAGCCCGCGGGCGAGGCAGATGGAGGAGTAGCCGGTGAAGGTGCCCACCTCCACCGCGTTCCCGGCGCCGCCGATCTGGGCGATCATGGTGAGGAAGCGCCCCTGGTCGGGGGAGATCTGCATTCCCGCGCTGTCGCCGGTCAGCTCGCGGGTCTCGACGGCGAGCGCGTCGAGGACGTCGTCGGGCAGGGTGGTGTGCGCGAGCAGATACTGCCCCACGGCGGGGTCGAGGTAGGTCGCCTTCATGGGCCTCATTCTGGTCGGTACGAGGTGGTCGCGGGGGGTGAACCCGAGCCGTGTCGGCGGATCGCGGGTCTCAAATCCTAAGATCGATGTGTCAGATGCTGTCAGCGTGTGGCAGACTCCAAAGCATCATGTTCTACGGTCTGCTCATTATCGGCAGGCGCGCTGGCTGAAAAGGGACACCGCCAGCGCGCAGACCTCTCACGTCCGTGAGGGGTTTTTTTGTTTCTCGAAGCCGAATGAGCGCGCGGCGAATCATCGAACCGCGAAGGAGAACGACATGGCCGACGACCGCTTCCACGTGTACGACACGACCCTCCGTGACGGAGCCCAGCAGGAGGGGCTCAATCTCACGGTGGCCGACAAGCTGGCCATCGCGCGTCACCTGGACGGCCTGGGCGTCGGTTTCATCGAGGGTGGCTGGCCGGGGGCCAATCCCAAGGACACAGAGTTCTTCAGGAGAGCTCAAACAGAGCTCGACCTGAAGCACGCGCAGCTCGCCGCGTTCGGCGCGACCCGCCGGGCAGGTGTGAAGGCAGCCGACGACCCGTTGGTGGCCGCGCTGCGCGAATCCGGCGCGCCGGTCGTGACCCTTGTCGCCAAGAGTCACGACCGGCACGTGGAGCTGGCCCTCCGCACGACCCTGGAGGAGAACCTCGCGATGATCCGCGACACGGTCTCCCACCTGCACGCGGAGGGACAGCGGGTCTTCCTCGACGCCGAGCACTTCTTCGACGGCTACAAGTCCAACCCGGCGTACGCGCTGGAGGTGCTGCGCACCGCCGCCGAGGCGGGAGCCTCGGTCATCGCGCTCTGCGACACCAACGGGGGCATGCTCCCCGACGAGCTGGCCGAGGTCGTGCAGGCCGCCGTCGGCACGTCCGCCAGGATCGGCATCCACTGCCACGACGACACCGGCTGCGCGGTCGCCAACTCCCTGGCCGCGGTGAAGGCGGGCGCGACCCACGTGCAGGGCTGCGCCAACGGCTACGGGGAGCGCTCGGGCAACGCCAACCTGTTCACGGTCGTGGCCAACCTGCAGCTCAAGCGGGGATTCGACCTGGTGCCGAGGGAGGCGCTGGCCGACATGACCAGGATCGCCCACGCGATCACCGAGGTCACCAACGTCACCCCCAACTCCCACGCCCCCTACGTCGGGGTCTCCGCCTTCGCGCACAAGGCCGGGCTGCACGCCAGCGCGATCAAGGTCGATCCCAACCTCTACCAGCACATCGACCCCGCCGAGGTCGGCAACGACATGCGCATGCTCGTCTCCGACATGGCCGGACGCGCCTCGGTCGAGCTCAAGGGCCGCGAGCTGGGCTACGAGCTGGCCCCCGACACCTCGCGGGAGCTGGTGATGCGGGTCAAGGAGATGGAGTCGAAGGGCTACACCTTCGAGGCGGCCGACGCCTCCTTCGAGCTGCTGCTCCGCGACACCGTCGCGGGCGAGCGCAGGCGTCACTTCCAGGTCGAGTCCTGGCGAGTGATCGTCGAGCAGAACCGCGGCGGCGAGGTCGTCAGCGAGGCCACCGTGAAGCTGCACGCCAAGGGCGAGCGGATCGTCGCCACCGGCGAGGGCAACGGTCCGGTCAACGCCCTCGACCGGGCCGTACGGCAGGGACTTGAGCGGCTCTACCCCGAGCTGGCGGGGGTCGAGCTGATCGACTTCAAGGTGCGCATCCTGGAGGGCACGCACGGCACCGACGCCGTCACACGCGTGCTGATCACCTCCAGCGACGCGGCCGGGGAGTGGTCCACCGTCGGTGTCGACGAGAACATCATCGAGGCGTCCTGGCAGGCGCTGGAGCAGGCCGTCACCTACGGCCTGCTGCGCGCCGGCCACACCGACTGAGGCGGCCCCCGAAGGGCGCGCACGGGAAACCCCTCCGGAGGGCGTGGCCGGGCGGCTCAGGTTCGGGGTCGCCCAGCCGGGCCGCCCTCCTGACCCGGCGGGTGTGAGCGGCCCCGAGCGCCCCCGGCCGGGCCGGCTCAGCCGGGGGCGAGGCCGTCAGGAGAGGTCGGCGCCGCCGACGCGGAAGCTCACCGGGCCCTCGGAGGTCTCCACGCTGACCTTGCCGCCCGCGCAGGAGAGCGACGGCTTGCCGGTGCCGGGCACCAGCACGGTCAGCACGGAGTCGCCCGAGGCGGGGGCGACGACCGCGGGCGCGGGATGCCTCTGCAGGTAGGCGGAGGAGACCCAGCCCTGGTAGGGGTTCTTCTGGCCGCGGATCACCTTGAGTCCGCCGACCGGCTTGCAGGAGGGCATCGAGACCTGCACGAGCGTCGCCTTCCAGCCCGCCTTGTCCTTCACCACGACCTGGCCGCCGCTGTTCGAGACGGTGGACAGGTCGCGGGAGAAGTGCCAGATGTTGCGGACCGAGGAGCCCTTGGGGACCGTGTCCAGCACGGCCATCAGGTCATTGCCGTGGTTGACGAGCACCGAGCGGGTCCTGGGCACGCCGTAGGCCCTGTCGGTCAGCCGGTAGCTCTGCCGCTCGGACCCGATCGAGGATCTACTCAGGGTGGTGGCGGTCTTGCCGCGGAACCTGGCCCCGGACACGATCGAGGTGTTGTGCGCCTCGGCCGACATCGTCCAGTGCCGGTAGCCGCTGTTCTCGTACGAGTCGAAGCCGACGTCGACCAGGACGTCGCGGCCCTGGGCGTAGTAGGTCACGCCCAGGTGGTCCTCGTGGCCGTGGTACTTCATGCCGGGCCCGAAGCGGATGGAGTAGAACGCCGACTCGGGCTTGTCCCAGGCGGTGCGCCCGTAGACGTAGCCGTTGCCGAACACCCGCACCGTCTTCTTCGGGTGGGAGTAGCCGACGGGCCGCACGTCCGCGCCGCCGTCGCCGATCGGGACCATGAACCCGTCGGGCTGGGTGGAGTGGGAGATGAAGTCCTCCAGCGACTCCCAGCGGCGTGCGATGTCGGCGGGCACCTTCCGCCCGCACGACTTGATGTTGTCCATCGCGACCTTCAGCCGCTCGTAGACGTAGATCGCGTAGCGGGGGGCCTGCTCGCGCAGCGCGCCCTGGGAGTCGACGTCGAGCTTCACGGTCTCGGTGAGCCGCCTGATCGCGAGGCTGGACCACTGATCCCGGCCATAGCGGCAGCCGATGCCGAGCAGCGCGATGTCCTGGTCGATGCCGTGGTTGTGACCCTTCTCGTACAGCTTCGGGTCCGACAGCATCTTGGCGTGCTCGGCCAGGCTGCGGGAGAGCCACGACTCGCTGACGTGCTTGCTGAGGCAGACCAGCGCGGGGGCGCGCAGCGCGATCGGGTGCTCCTGCCAGGCGTACGGGCTGGCCCCCGCGCCGCCGCGGGGGTTGTCGGCCACCCAGTCCTTGGCGATCTCGACGGCCCGCGCCAGGTACGCCTCGTTGCCGTTCGTCTCGTAGTCGGCGACGAGGCGGCCCATCCAGCGCAGCGAGTGGAAGACCATGCTCCAGGAGCGGTTCCGGTAGGGGTCGGTGCGCCAGTCGACGTTCTTGCCGATCTTCACCGGGGCCAGGTCGAGGAAGGCGACCTCGCCGTTCATGATGTCCGCCGCCGTCGGCGTGGCCGGTAGCCAGTCACCCTGGCACTCAGCGGTGCGTTTTACCTCCCGTGCTTCCGCGATGCCGGCTGTGGCGCCACAGGTCGTCAAGAGGACAAGAGAGAGAGCGAGTGCTTGTGTGCGGCGGCGCACGCCAGTTCCTTCCGGGCCGAACGAGGGGAGTGGATCATGCTGTCCGAATCCCACCAAACCGGTCAAGTCGGGATGGGTGCTTCCGGGACATCGTTAGCAACTAGATGCGGGTTTCCCAGGTTTCCCAGGTTTCCCGGCGCGAGCGGCCTGATCCTGCCGGTCGACGTCCCGGCGGCCACTCGCGGGCGTAACCGAGTTTCGGCAGGCTGGGCATATGAGACTCGCCGACATCGTGATCCCCGACACACCGGCCGCCCGCGGCGCGCTGGAGGTGGCGACCGCCTACTGCTCGCCCGCCCTGCTCAACCACTCCGTGCGCGCCTACCTGTGGGCGGCGGCCTACGGTGCGATGAACGACATCGCCTTCGACGCCGAGCTGCTGTACGTCGCGTCGATGATGCACGACATCGGCCTGGTCAAGGAGTTCGACAGCCACACCGTGCCGTTCGAGGAGGCGGGGGGCCATGTCGCATGGGTCTTCGCCGCCGGGGCCGGATGGCCCGTCGAGCGCCGCGTGCGCGCGTCGGAGTCGAAACCGCGTCGCTCCCAGTAGACCCGGTTTTTGGCCTTGCCGTGCCCCTTGACGTCGGCATCCCAGGAGTGCCGGCCGATGAGGTAGTCGTAACCGTGCTCCTTGGTGTGCCCCAGGGAGTCCCAGACGCTTCCCAGGAAGGCGCCGGCGAAGCAGATGTTCTGCAGCGAGACCTTGGTGCTCAGGGCGAGGGCATCGGTCTTGGAAAGCCTCTTGAGGGCTCTGGCCTCCTGGGTGAGGATGCCGGTCAGCTGCTGGACGTGGTAGCCGTACCCGATGGCGAGGCTTTCGAGCATGTCCGGTGAGTCGAGCTCGTTGCTCAGCCCGCTCTCCGAGACCGTCATGTAAATGGTCTTGTTGCGTTTGCAGTACAGGCTGAACACGCTGTTCGTGTCACGGACGCCGCAGGCGGTCTTGACTCTGGAGGTGTACGAGAGCACGATTCTCGGCTTGCCGAATGTGATGCCGGCCTTTTTCAGCTGTGCCCCCCACGCCCTGTCGAAACACGCGGAGACGGTTTTCACGTAAATCCGGACGGTCTCGAAATCGCCGCCTCGCAGCAGCGGCTCCTCACAGGCCTGAGTCGCCAGCTTGCCGGTCTTGTAGACCGGGTTCTGGGTGAGGGCGGCGGTGCCGGTCGGAATGGGGCCGGTCGAGCCGGCGCTCGCCGTTCCGGTGAGCGACATGCTCGTGAGCGCGACGACCGTCAATGCGGCGAAAAGGGTACGCATGCCAGCGAACCTTACAAGGGCTCATGTTCAGCCGCGATCAGTTACCTCACCGGGCAGGTGGCCTGTCACGTGGTTTCGGGGGTGTTCACGCCGTGTGGTGATCACCGGCTTCGAAGGGGCGGTTCGGTGGTGTGAGGGCCGGAAACCAGGATGCGCCATGGTCCAGCTCGAAAGGAGAGGACCACGATCGGTCGGCTGCCGGATCGCCGCTGGACAAAAACCTATCTAAGCGGTAGGGATAGTACGAAAACTTACCCGACATTCGAGGAGCAGCCATGGCAGTCAAAGTGATCGACGCGGCCGCGTACGTCCAGGAATGGCAGGACTGGCACCATCGGCACGAGGTGGTGCTGGCCGATCCCCACGGGTTCCTCGCCGTCACGAACCTGCACTGGCTGACCTCTGAACCGCAGCGCCTGCCGGATGCTCCGGGGGAATGGTCGACCGGCGGCGAGGGCGTCGTGGTGACCCTCGGAGACGCGGAGGAACTGCTGGTGGACGGCACACCGGTGCGTGGCCGGTACGTGTTCGGCCTCATCCCCGAACGCGGCGCGATCAATGCCACCTGGGGTGACGCGGTGATCGAGGTGGCCAGGCGGGGCGGGCATGACATCGTCAGGCCGAGACACCCGGACCACCCGCTGCGTGTCGCGTTCGCCGGCACGCCGACCTTCCCGCCGGACCCGCGATGGCTGGTCGCCGGCCGCTACGTGCCGTTCGACGAGCCCCGGCCGACGGACGTCGGGGCGGCGGTGGAGGGGCTGCGGCACGTCTACGACGCGCCGGGGCGGGTCGAGTTCGAGCTCGACGGGCAGACACTGAGCCTGACGGTGTTCAACGGCCACGCGCCGGGCAGCCTGATCGCCCTGTTCACCGACGCGACCTCCGGCGTGACCACCTACGCCGCCAACCGCGTCCTGCAACTGGGGGTGCCCGACGCCGGCAACCAGGTGACCGTGGACTTCAACCGGGCCACGAACCTGCCGTGCGCCTACACCGACTTCGCCACCTGCCCGCTGCCGCCGGCGGAGAACCGACTGCCGGTCGCGATCGAGGCAGGCGAGAAGATCCCCTACGAGCGCGGCTGACGTCGGATGAGCACGCCCGTGATCCCGCTCATCCGTTCCCCGGGGGGAGAGCATCAGCCGGTTCAACCGGGATCACGGCCGGAGGTCCGCCGGGTGGCGGGCGCGCCAGGAGGTGTAGTGCGGCTGACTTTCGAGGGATTCGCGGTGGGCCTCGGTGGCGAGGCGCGTCAGCTCCTCGGCCCGGTGGGCGAGGGCGCCGTCGCGGCGCCAGGCCGCCAGGTGCCTGATCCACAACGGTGATCCGGCGAGCGGGCGGACCACGAGCCCAGGTCCTGCGGGGAAGCTGGCCTGGCAGGGCGAGATCGCATGCTTCTCGGCGATGAGATTACGGATCATCATCGGCTCGATCATGATGTACGGCATCTTCGGGACGAAGCCCTCGTTCTGGCAGGCGGTCACGAAACACTCCGGCCAGCCGACGCCGTCCGGCGGCGAGAGCACCCAGTCGTCGCCCGCCAGCTCCGCCAGCGGCACCTCCTCCAGCACCGCGAGGGGATGGGCCTCGGCCATCGCCACGAAGACGGGTTCCACGGCGATGGGACGCACGCCCACCGAGGGTGGGATGACCAGCTCGTGGCCGGGGTAGTCGATGAGGGTCGCGGCGTCCAGCCGCCGGGAGGTCAGCAGATCCAGCAGCAGGCGGGGCGAGTGCTCGGTGTGCACGGTGATCGAGGCCCCCGGGACCTCGAACAGCCGCCGCAGCAGGCCGCTGAACAGGGGGTTGGCATAGCCGCCGATGCGGGCGACGCTCGTCTGGCCGCTGGGCGGCAGGGTGCCCGTCATCAGCTCGTCCACGGTGTGCAGCGCGGACCTGGCCCGGGTGAGCACGAACTGGCCGAACGGGGTCGGTGTCACACCCAACCGGCTGCGCCGGAAGACCTGGCCGCCGAGCGTGGACTCGATCCGGTGCAGCTGGGCGGTCAGGGCGGGCTGGGAGACGCCCAGGGAGGCGGCCGCCTTGCTGAGACTCCCCGCGCCGGCGATGGTGCATAACGCTCGAAGGTGCCGTAGCTCCAGCTGCATGGGCCAAATATAGTGCGGCATAACGCTGGATTTATATGTCTCTGGGATAAGACGCGGTTCCCTCGTTCGGCGCACAGTTGACGGTGATCCCTACTTCCGAAGGAACCCCTATGCCAGTGACCTACCGCCGTTCCGGCCTCGTCTTCACCGATCACACGATCACCGTCCCGCTGGACCACTCCAGCCCGGACGGGGCGACGATCGAGGTGTTCGCGCGGGAGGTGGTCGCGGTGGGGCGGCAGGGGGACGACCTGCCGTGGCTGCTGTACCTGGAGGGCGGCCCCGGCCACAGTGCCCCCCGCTCGCCGGTCGGGTGGCTGCACCGGGCCACCGGGGAGTACCGGGTGTTGCTGCTGGACCAGCGCGGCACCGGGCGCAGCACTCCCGCCAACCGGCAGACCCTGGCCGGCCTCGACGACCCCGCCGCCTACCTGCGCCATTTCCGGGCCGATGCCATCGTCAGGGACGCCGAACTGCTTCGCGCGCGCCTTCTCGGGGACCGGCCGTGGAGCCTGCTGGGGCAGAGTTTCGGCGGGTTCTGCGCGCTGACCTATCTGTCGCTGGCCCCCGAGGGGTTGCGCGAGGTGATGATCGCGGGTGGGCTGCCGCCGCTGGCCGACCGGCCCGAGGACGTGTACCGGGCGGCCTACCCCCGCGTCCTGGCGCACAACGAGCGGTTCTTCGCCCGCTATCCCGGTGACTTGGCGATCGCCCGTCAGGTGGCCGACCACCTGCAACGGCAGGAGGTGTTCCTGCCCGGCGGGGAGCGGCTGACCCCGCGGCGCTTCCAGACCCTCGGGATCACGTTCGGCACGGAGAGCAGGTTCGACACGCTGCACCATCTGCTGGAGGAGGCGTTCGCCGGTGAGAAGGAGCTGTCCGACGTCTTCCTGCGCCGGGTGGACGCGCTGGTCTCCTACGCCGAGCACCCGCTGTACGCGCTGCTGCACGAGGCGTCCTACTGCCAGGGCGGGGCCTCCAACTGGGCCGCGCACCGCGCGCTGGGCGAGTTCCCCGAGTTCGATGTGGAGCAGGGCGGCCCCGTCCGGTTCTTCGGCGAGATGATCTTCCCGTGGTTCTTCGACGAGGACCCGGCGCTGGTCCCGCTGCGGGCCTGCGCCGAGACGCTGGCCGCCTGCGAGTCCTGGCCGCGCCTCTACGACCCGGACCGGCTGAGCGGCAACACCGTTCCGGTGGCGGCGGTGATCTATCACGACGACCTGTACGTGGACCGCGACAGCTCCCTCCGCACCGCGAGCACGGTGCGTGACCTGACTTCCTGGATCACCAACGAGTACGCCCACGACGGGTTGCGCGCCTCGGGCGGAACCGTGCTGGACCGGCTCATCGCGATGGTCCGCCGATGAGCCTGGGGAAATGACGGGCGCTCGGCTTCCCGTGCCTTCCGGCGGCACGTACGGAACCGGCGACCCGACGTCCGGCCGGTGGCGGACGAGCGTCGATCGTCTTTCGCGGAGATGAGCCCCTTTCCATAACCCGTGGGTTATGGAAAGGGGCTCATCGTGTCCATCTCAACTGCGCATAACCCACCGGTTATGGGCAGCCTTGACCTGCGGCTCCCCGGCAGGCACGAACGGGCCGACAAGCTCGACACTCTCGCGTGATCACCCCGTTATCCGACACCGGTGACAATCTGCGGCATTCCCCAAGCAAGGAGAACCCGTGCGCAGATCGTCCGTGGTGGTCGCCACGCTCATGGTCATGGCGTGTCTGTCGACCGGTCCGGCTCACGCCGAGGATCCGGGCCAGACGCGAAAGGTCGAGGTCTTCGGCGAGCACGCCCCCCAGGGCTACACCGAGGTTCCGGTGGAGAGCGGCGACAAGGCGAGGGGCCTGGCCGTGCCGTCCGCCACGGTGACGCCGATCGAGGTCAACGGCCCCAGCGACAAACGCATCGACCTGGTCTACCTCGGCGACGGTTTCACCGAGGCCGAGCAGGACGCCTACACCGCCCAGGTGGCCAACAGCTGGAACATCCTGGTCCAGCGCGAGCCGTTCAAGAGCTACCGCAAGCTGTTCAACGTCTGGCAGGTGAACGTCGTCTCCAATGAGTCCGGCGTCGACAACGACCCGGTCAAGGGGGTGCGGAAGGACACCGCGCTGGGCGGTGAGTACTGGTGCGAGGACCTGGAGCGCCTGGTCTGCGTGGACATCCCCACCGCCCAGTCCTACGCCGGGCTGGCCCCCGCCTTCGACCAGATCGCCGTCGTGGTCAACAGCCCCACCTACGGCGGTGCCGGCTACATCGAGGAGAACCTGGTCACCTTCTCCGGCGGGCACCGGAGCGGCCCGGAGATCCTGCCGCATGAGTTCGGCCACTCCATCGGCGACCTGGCCGACGAGTACCCCTACTGGGCCTACCCGGACGACGGCAGCACCTACACCGGCGACGAGCCGCCCGACACCAACGTCTCGATTCACAATGCCGAGCAGCAGACCGCGCGGCGGGCCAAGTGGTGGTACTGGCTGGGCGCCGAGACCCCCGACGGCGGCGTGATCGACACCTTCGAGGGGGCCGCCTACTACAACCTCGGCATCTACCGGCCCAGCGACAACTCGCTGATGCGCTCCCTGCTCAAGCCGTTCAACCTGGTCGGCCGTGAGGAGATGGTCCGCACGTTCGTCGAGACGACCGGCCTGATCGACGACTCCACCCCGAGCGGCAAGGTCAGGGCGGGCAGCACCCTGACGGTCACCCCCGTGGGGCTCCCGACCGTGTCCACCCGCTGGTTCATCAACGGCCACGAGATCGCCGAGTGGGCGGGCAGCACCTCGGCGGTGGCTCTGACCAAGAAGCCCAAGGGCCACGGAAAGCCCGAGGCGCCGTGGTGCGGGCGCAAGGACCTGAAGGCCAAGAAGGGCGACTGCACCTACTCGGTGCAGGTCGGTGACTCCACCGACTTCGTGAGGAACCCCGCCTACAAGGCGGACATCCTCACCCAGTCGATCACCTGGACGGTCGGCAAGCACTGACCGGACGGTCCTGCCACGCCCCGCTCGGGTCGGCTCGGAGCGCATCGCGGTGCCGAGGACCCAGGCCGGTGTGCTGTCGGTGAGCTTGTCGGCGGCGGACAGCACCATCGCGCAGGCACCGTCG
>NZ_JBEXUE010000234.1:0-15623 GCF_040614275.1 Streptosporangium sp. NPDC006013 | reverse complement strand
TACTCCTCGTCGGTGGGTTTGGGGGCGGTGTGCAGGAACAGGGTCACCCGCGGGCTCCACTGCCGGAACAGCAGGGCCTGGTGCGCGGCCATCGGGCTGTCGGCCAGGACGCCGATCGCCTGGTCGCGGACCTCCCAGCCGTGACAGTACGGGCAGTGCAGGACGTCGCGCCCCCACCGCTCGGCCAGTCCTGGAACGTCGGGCAGCTCGTCCACCAGGCCGGTGGTCACCAGCAGCCGCCGGGCCCGAACCTCCCGGCCGTCGGCGAGCAGTACGCGAAAGCCCTCGCCGTCCTCCAGCCGATGGGCCGAGGTGGCGGTGCCGGTCACGATCTCACCGCCGTAACCGGTCACCTCGGCGCGGCCGACGGCCAGCAGCTCGCCGGGGGGTGTGCCCTCGCGGCCCAGGTAGTTGTGCACATGCCCGGCCGGGGCGTTGCGCGGGGCACCGGCGTCGACCACCAGCACCGAGCGGCGTGCCCGGCTCAGGGTCAGGGCCCCGCTGAGCCCGGCCGCGCCGCCACCGACGACCACCACGTCGTACTTCTCCTTCACCGCGTGCTCTCCTCTGCTCGTCGTACGGCCGGAGTGGGATCACGGCGGCCGTCTCGTCGCTGAACTATCCGCGCACGGCGGCAGATTTGACAAACGCCTTTGCCGGGATGGCAAATAGGTGGCATGAACGACGACATCCTCACCCCGGACGAAGCCCTCGACATGGTCATCGACGCGGTAGGCCCGCGCCTGCGGGCACTGCGCCAGCAGCGCGGCGCGACCCTGTCGCAGCTCTCCGAGGCCACCGGGATCTCGGTCAGCACCCTGTCCCGCCTGGAGTCCGGTCAGCGCCGTCCCACCCTGGAACTCATGCTCCTGCTGGCCCGGGCCCACCAGCTCCCCCTGGACGAGCTCGTCGGCGCGCCGGAGACCGGCGACCCGCGCGTCCACCAGCGCCCGATCACCCACAACGGCATGACGTTCGTCCCGCTGACCCGCCGGCCCGGCGGGCTCCAGGCGTACAAGATGATCATTCCGGCGAGCCGGCCCGCCTGCGGGCCGGAACAGCGGGTCCACGAGGGCTACGAGTGGCTCTACGTGCTGTCCGGGCGGCTGCGCCTGTCGCTCGGCGAGAAGGAGATCGTCCTGATGCCCGGAGAGGTGGCGGAGTTCGACACCCACATCCCGCACGCCTTCAGCAATCCCGGCCCGGAACCCGCCGAGGCACTCAGCCTGTTCGGCCCCCAGGGCGAACGTCTGCACGTCCGCGCCCGCCCCTCCAGCAGATGAGCCGACCAGCGCCGGGCGCCCGCCCCGAAGACGGTCGTGTCATTATGTCTACGACTCGCGGCGGTTCCCGGGAGCGTCGCACGCGGGAAGACCTGGCCTCTCCTGCCGCGTGCCGGGCCGCGCGATGAGCAGGAGGGATCTCCGCACCCCATCGCGGCGGGCACGCCGCCGCGACGTTCCATTGGAGAACACACATGCCTTTCGCCGATGAGCTCATCGGACCCGACACCGCCCGCACACTGGCCCAGGCGATCGGGGCGGTCGTGCCGGACACCCGGCTCACGGCACTTCGAGCGGCGACCTCCGAACTCGGCTCCCTGTCCTTGCGCGAGCGTGCCGACCTGCTGCGTGACGCCCTGCTGCGGGACCTGCCCGGAGACTACGGGTCCTTCGCGGGCACCGTCCGGGCCGCGCTGAACGGGGGACATCCCTTCAGCGGCTGGCTGATCTGGCCGGTGAGCAGTGCTGTTGCCACCAAGGCGATCGAGGATGGGAGCGGCGAGGCATTTGATGACGCCCTTGACGCGCTCGCGGAGCTCACTCCACGCCTGACCTCCGAGTTCGCCATCCGCCTGCTGCTAGAACGCGATCTCGATCGCGCGATGGCACAGATCATCGACTGGACCGTTCATCCCAGTGAGCATGTCCGCCGCCTCGCGACCGAGGGGACCCGGGCTTTCCTGCCCTGGGCCAAGCGGGTTCCGGCCATTCTCGCGAATCCCCACTCGACCGTGCCGATCATCAGCGCCCTGTATCGGGACGAGAGCGAGTACGTACGACGCTCGGTCGCCAACCATCTCAACGACCTCAGCAGGGAGCAGCCCGACCTGGTGATCGAGACCGCCGCCGCCTGGCTGGCCGATCCGGACGGCAACACGCGGAGACTCGTCCAGCACGGACTGCGGACACTGATCAAGAAAGGCCACCCCGGCGCACTGGAACTGATGGGGTTCACTCCGGGCACGGTTGTCGAGATCGTGGGGCCGAAGCTCGCCGGCACCACCGTGCCGTTCGGCGGTACGCTGAGATTCGCCGTCTCCGTCACCAACCCCGGACAGGAGCCGGTGCGGCTCGCAATCGACTACATCGTTCACCACAGGAGAGCGAACGGGAGCCAGAGCGGCAAGACCTTCAAGCTCACTACCAGGACCCTCGCACCCGGCGACAGCATCGATCTCTCGCGCGACCACTCGTTCCGCGAGATCACCACCAGGCGCTACTACCCCGGCACCCACGCGGTTGAACTCCAGGTCAACGGAGTCGCCTCCGGTCGCACCGACTTCACCCTGCTCGCTCCTGGCTGACAGCTCACGGGGGTAAGGCGGCAGAGCGCCTCTTGCCGACCTCGGCCTTCATGGTTCGGGGGACTCGATGGCGGTACTCACTCGGTCGGCCGCGCGCTCCCCTCGGTGCCGAGCTCACGTAGGACACCGCAGTCAACTCCGCAGCAGGTTGGCGAGGACCACGGCCTCGCTGATGTCGGCCTGCCTGGTCGCGGTCAGGAGCGTCAGCGTTCGCTGCTTCGCCAGCTCTCGCAGGTGCTCCAGCGCGGTGGCCCGCTCGGGGTCCTTCAGCTCGGCCCGGTAGCGGCGGCCGAACTCCTCGAACCGAGCCGGATCGTGGCCGTACCACTTGCGCAACTCGGTCGAGGGCGCCACCGCCTTGCACCACTCCTGCAGGTGCGCCTTTTCCTTGGACAGCCCGCGCGGCCAGACCCGATCGACCAGCACCCGGGCACCATCCTGCGCCTCCGGCTCCTCGTAGACCCGGCGCACTCGTACTTTTGGTTCGTTAGCCATGCCGGGGTCGTTCCCGGATCGCGGTAATGAGTAGCCACAGGTCCGGCTACCGGGTGGAGTCGGTCCGTCGATCAGCCGGGCGACAGCGTGACGTTGACCTCGTGGTCGGGACCGTTTCCGCCGGAGACCTGCCGCAGGTGGTGGCGGACGTCGGTGGCCAGCGGGTCGAGCTTGACCGAGTGCCGGTCACGGGGCCAGGCGGGCAAGGGCCACCAGAGCGTTCCTTGCCGGCCTTGGCCTCCGTGAGCGGGTTTCACGGTTCGGGGGAGAGCCGGTCGGCGGCGTGTTCGATGGCGGTGCTCACCCGGTCGGCGAGGAGGCCGACCGCGCCGATCGCGCGGGTCATCGGGTCGTCCTCGGCGCCGCCGAGGGCCTGGGAGCGGAGGTAGGCGGTCTTCACCTCGGTCCATCGGGCGGCCTGCTCGGCGGTCAGGGTGCCGCGTAGTTCGGCGAGTTTGAGCAGGTTGGCCTCGGCCCCTGAGGTGAGGGTCTGGGCCTCGCCGAGGTAGTGATCGTCGATCACCGCCTCCAGTTCGGCGTCGTTCATCACCGGGACGACCCGGGCCGCGAGCTTGTTCATGTTCCGGTACGAGCCCTGGAGCTGGTAGGGCGGCTCGGTCCGCGAGGCGTCCGACTGGGCGGCCGAGGCGATGTACGCCTGGTTGTTGGCCAGCACCACCTTCTGGATCCGGAGCAGCTTGCGGAGCACCGCGAGGACCTGTTCCAGCTCCACCGAGGAGTACGGGTGGGAGAGCTGGTCGGCCCGGACCCCCGAGTCGCCCCGCGCCAGCCGTACCAGCAGGCGGATGTCGTCGCGGTCGCGGGTGGAGAGCGGGGACAGGACCGGGTTGGAGGTCAGCGCGTTGTCGATGTAGCTCAGCGCGAACAGCTCGTCCCGGCCGGACAGCACGTCACCGAGGTTCCACACGTCGGCGCGGTTGGCGAGCATGTCGGGGATGCGGAAGCGCTTGCCAGACTCGGTGTACGGGTTGCCCGCCATGCAGACCGCGAAGCGCTTGCCGCGCAGGTCGTAGGTGCGGGTCCTGCCCTCCCAGACACCCTCCATCCGGCGCTGGCCGTCGCAGAGCGAGATGAACTTCTGCAGCAGCTCCGGGGAGGTGTGCTGGATGTCGTCCAGGTAGAGCAGCACGTTGTTGCCCATCTCCAGCGCGAAGGAGATCTTCTCGATTTCCTGCCGCGCCGTCGCGTCGGGCGCCTGCGCCGGGTCCACCGAGGTCACCAGGTGGCCCAGGGCAGGGCCGTTGACCTTGACGAAGATCAGCCCCAGCCGGTTGGCCACGTACTCCATCAGGGTGGTCTTGCCGTAGCCGGGCGGGGAGATGAGCAGCAGCATGCCCATCTGGTCGGTCCGCTTGGCATCCCCGGCCGCGCCGAGCTGCTTGGCCAGGTTGTCGCCGATCAGCGGCAGGTAGACCTCGTCGAGCAGCTGGTTGCGGACGAAGGCGGTCATCACCTTCGGCTGGAACTCCTCAAGACGCAGCCGCTCACGCTCGGCCGCGACCAACTCGTTGCGCCGCTTCTGGTAGGCGCGGTACGCGGGGACGCGGTGGTCGCGGAAGTGCCGGGTCCTGGCCAGGAACTCGTCCAGCCGCAGCTGGATCGCGCGCCCGGAGATCCGGGGGTGCGCGCCGAGCAGCCCCTCGACCGTGGCGGTCAGCGCCGCGGACGAGTCGTGCCGCGCCACCTCGCAGAGCAGTACGGCAACCGCCTCCACCAGCTCCGCCGATCCGGAGGCCGATGCCGAGCCCAGCCCGGAGCCCGGCGTCGAGACGTCAAAGGCGGACAGCCATGCCTCAGCCAGGCGGTGACGCCCGGAGAGGTCGTCGCCGAGCGCTCGCAGGTCGTCCTCGAACTCCTGGCGTGCGGGGCCGAGCGCCCGGTCGAACCGGTCGAGCAGCGACCGTGCCCCCGCGCTCGTCACGAACCCGAACGGCTTGCCCGCCAGTTCCTCGAAGAGATACTCCCCGGCCAGTTCGAAGACGCCCTCGTCTCCCTGTGCGCGGGTCCCGGTCGCCCGGGGCGCCCCGGACGTGCTCGCGGCGGCCACGGCGAGCGCGCCCGCCGGGCTCTCCGGCCGGCCGTGGAGACCCCGGCTGAAGGACGCGATCGCGGAGCCGAGGGCGGCACGGGTCTCCCGTACCGCCTCCACCTGGCCGAACAGGGTCCGGGCCCGGGCCAGCGACGTCGCCCGGGTGGTCCAGGTCGCGCGGGCGGCCTCGTCGGTGCCGTAGGTCCAGAAGAGCTGGGCGGCGGCCCGCGCCGCCGGCGGGTAGCGGAGCAGGCCCGCGCCCGCGTGCAGGCGGAGCGCCGCCTGCAGGATCGCGGTGGCGTCGTGGTCGTGGACGCCCCGCTCGTAGCCCTCGTCGTAGCGGGTCTCCGCCACCCGGCGGACGATCTCCAGCAGCTCCCCGTCGGCCACCGCCGCCTCGTGCAGCGCGTCCAGGGAGACCTGCCGCTCGCCCAGGGTCAGGGTGCCGGACTCGGCGGCGGCCAGGATGGCGGCGGCCAGGTGCTCGCCCCGGTAGACCTCCGGCGACTCCGAGACCGTCAGCTGGTTCCAGAACGGCCGGGTCTCCTCGAAGGCCGCGTCAAGCACCGGGGAACGGTAGTCGGTCCCGGTGACGGCGAACGCCATCCGGCCTTCGTACGGGACCAGGGTCAGGTCGGCCGGCTGGGTGTTGACCGCGAACAGGTGGCGGCCGAGCCGGATGGTCTCGCCGCCGTCGGTGTAGAGGTCGAGCCGGTCGCGCAGGGCGCGGCCCGCCTCCTGGCGGGCGGACTTGACCCGGCCTTCGAGCTCCTCGGCACGGACCTGGTCGCCCAGCGCGCGCAGCTCCCCGGCCACGCTCTTGAGCTTGAGCACCATCGGGTCGGACCCGAAGTAGGTGTTGACCTCGTCCAGCGACCTCAGCCCGGCCAGGCGGCGTCGTACGCTCGACAGGATCCGGGTCGCGGAGTCGGCCAGCCGGTCGGCGCGGCGGGCCCGTTCGTCGAGCAGCGCCTGGCGGCGCGAGGAGAACGCCTCATAGACGTCCTCCCGCTTCGAGGACAGCTGCCCCAGGAAGTCGTCGAACTCGGCGAAGCGCGACTCCAGGTTCTCCAGCTGGAGCATCAGCCGGCCCAGCTGCTCGTCGCAGCGCTCGGGGGTGTCGGACATCGCCAGCGCCCCGGTGATCGCCTGCCCCAGCAGGGCGTACTCGGCGGCGAAGGCGGCCCTGCCCTCACCGGCCAGCAGCTCCCCGCGCCGGGCGTCCAGCGTGGCGCGGGCGCGGTTGACGCCGCCGAGCACCTCGCCGACCCGTTCCAGGATGGCGGTCCGCACGGTGGCGTCGGCGATGTCGAGCGTGCCGACCACCTCGACCACGATCTCCAGGCCCCGCGCCTGCCGCTCCAGCCGTTCGCCGATCGGCCCGGCCTCGGCCACGGTCGCGATGGCGCCCGCCTCGGAGACCAGCGACTCGACCTCCGCGTGGTAGCCGGCGAAGGCGTCGTCGCCGCGCAGGAAGCCAGCGGCGCGCTGCGCGGTGCTGTCCAGCTCGGCCGCCAGCTCCGCGTCGAGCGCGTCGATCCTGGCGACGTCGACGTGGCGCAGCTCGCGCAGGGTCACCAGGTGCCCCTGCGACTGGCGCAGCTGCGAGAGCCGGTCCACCCAGCCCTGGGCGGACCTGGGCGCCTCGCTCCGCGCGTGCCGTACCAGCGCGGTGACGTCGGCGGCGGTGGCCTCCAGCGCCTCGGCGGCCTGCCGGGTGAGCGACTGGACGTTCTCGAACTCGTCCAGCACCTGCTCGGCGGTGGCCCGCACGTCGGCGAGCGGGCCGCGCAACCCGTGCTCGCCCAGCCAGTGGTAGTGGTCGAAGACCCGGGCGCAGGAGGCGATCAGCGCCTCGAAGACCGGGATCGACGGCGCCATCTCGTCGACCATCCCGGCCACCGAGAGGCAGTCGGAGATGCCCCGGACCAGCTCCGCGTTGCCGATCCGCTCCAGCGGGCCGGTGCCGACCGGACGGCCGGCGGCGTAGAGGTCCGACTGGTACGCCGTCTGCCAGACCTGCATCGGGTGGACGCGGGTGGGCTCTTCGGAGGTGGCCCTGAAGACGACCAGCGTGCCGTCGTCGAACAGCGAGTAGCCGTGGCAGGAGAGCGGATTCGCCACCTGCTTGCGGATCACGTTGTACGGCAGCAGCAGCGAGCGCCCCTCGGCGCGGGCGTGGAAGACGTACAGCACGTCCTCGCCGTTGGGGGAGCGGATGACCCGCTCGAACTCCAGCTCGGACACGTCGGTGTCGAAGGTCTTGCTGACCCCGGTGGACAGGTAGTAGCCGCCGGGGAAGATGATCCCCTGGTCCTCGGGCAGGCGCTGGCAGGCCTGCCCGATGCCGTCGAGGCGGACCACGCCCTTGGTCCTGGTGTTGAAGACCAGGTACCGCCACTCGGGCTCCTTGTACGGCCGGATCCGGAGCAGGATCAGCGGGCCGATCCTGGCGTGCTGGACCTCCGCGTCGGCCAGGCTCTGCAGCGGCTCGGTGACGGGCTCGCGGTAGATGCCCTCACCGGACTCGGTGTTGTTCTCGATCTTGATGGTGAGGTCGCCGCCGACGGTCTCGACGAACACCTCGCCCTGGATCGAGATGTGCGGGTGGCGGCCGAGCACGTGGTCGTCGCGGGTGGCGGGGGTCCACTCGAAGTCGTGCGAGGGCGGGAACGTGTGGTCGCGCTCCCCCCGGTCGTCGATGTAGGTGAGCGTGCCGTCCACCCCGACCTGCCAGCGCAGCACCCGGGTGTCCTGCGGGCCGGTCTGGAAGACGGCCAGCAGCTTGCCCTCGACCCGGCGGAGCTGGAGCAGCCGGGTCTCCCGGTAGTACCGGTAGAGCTCGGCGAAGTCCCGCTCGAAGCGCGGGTCACGGAACATCGGCGCCGGGTCGAACCGGAACGCGTCCGCCGTGTCCCGTACGAACGTGTGCATGGAGAAGACGTCCGCGACGGCCGTCTCCGGCTTCAGCCCGATGAACACGTTGTAGCCGAAGAGCATGAGCCCGCCGACCGAGACGATGTCGCGCGGCACGCAGTTGTTCTCGGTGCGTATCCGCTCGGTGCCGATCAGGCGCAGCTCGGCTCCGCCGAACACCGCCAGGCGTTCGGCGTTGAGCGCGTCGGACCGCCTGGCCAGCTCGGCGGCCTGTTCGGCCAGCCGGGCGCGGAGCACCTCGTAGGTGCCCGCGTCCAGCCCGGCCCCCTCCGCGCCGGGGGCGTCGGTGACGGCCTCCGCCGTGGAGGACGTCACTTGCCGGCGGAGTTGAGCGCGGCGACCGGGACCTCGGTGGTGGTGGCCGCGGCCTGGGCCTCGCTCAGCAGGCCGCGGAGCCGGTCGGCGTCGGGGCCGCCGTCCTTGATCAGTTTCACCAGCAGCGCGGACAGCGAGAGGTTCCGCACGTCGGCGGTGTCGATCGAGCCGAGGACCCTGCTCAGGTCGGCGGGGAGGCTCTCCGAGCCGTTCAGGTAGGGCTCGGCCAGCGTGCGGGCGACGTCGGAGTGCTCCATGAAGCCGTCCACCGCCTTGCCCATGGTGATCGAGCTCATCAGCTTGTCGAAGAACACGCTGTCGCCGCCGACGATGTCGATGTTGGCCTTGGACAGGCCGGCGGAGACCACGGAGGCCTGCGCCTCGGCGATCTTGAGCTGCACGTTCACCCCGGCGAGGCGGATCTCCTTCTCGGCCTCCAGCCGCAGGCGGTACTCCTCGTGGGCGCGGGTCGCGTCGGTGAGCGCGGCCATCGCCGCGGCCTTCTCGGTGAGACCCTCGGCCTCGGCCTTGAGCTTCTCGCCGACCGTCGAGGCGGCGGCCAGTGCCATGGCCTGCTCGCCCTCGGCCTCCGCCTTCAGCTTCTCGCGCACCGCGGTGGCCACGGCGTGCGCCTTGGCCTGCTCGCCCTCGGCGATGGCCAGCGCCTTCTCCCGCTCGACGGAGGCCTCGGCGCGGCCGACCTTCTCGATCGCCGCGGCGTCCCGCTCGCGCACCTGCACCTCGGCCAGTCCGGGAGCGGCGGTCTCGGCCTGGATGCCCTCGGCCAGACGGATCTTGGCGCGGGCGTCGAGCTCGGCGGCCTGCTGCCGGGACTCGGCCAGCACCAGCGCCTCGCGGGCCCGGTGCTTGGACGCCGCCTCGGAGGCCTCGGCCGCCTTGATGTCCTTGACCAGGCTCTCCTGCGCCTCGGCCTCGGCCTGGATGATCACGGCCTGGCGGGTCCGCTCGGCCTCCTCGACCACCCGCAGGCGCTTGATGCTCTCCTCCTGCTCGGCGACGGTCTTCTCCACCACGATCCGCTCGCGGATCACCTCGGCGATGGAGCGCTTCTCGCCCTCCAGCTCCTTGTCCTTGGAGATGCGCGACAGCTCGGTCTCGCGCTCGCGGGCGATGACCTCCAGCAGACGGTCCTTCTCGATCCGCTCGGTCTCGATGGCGAGGACCCGCTCACGGTTCTTCGCCGCCACCGCGATCTCGCGGGCCTGGTTCTCCTGCTGGACGCCGAGCTGCTCGTCGGTACGGAGATTCGCGGCGTGCGCCTTGAGCCGCTCCTCGGCCTGGACCTTGGCGGTCTCCGCCTCCTCGCGGGCACGCATGGTCTCGACCTCGCGCTTCTGCTTGATCTCCGCGTCGGCCTGGCGGCGCTCAAGTTCCAGGATGGCCTCCCGCGCGTCCACGTTCTGGCGGGTGATCTCCTTCTCCTCGCGACGCTGGAACTCGTTGGTCCGTACGTGCTCGATGGCGGTCAGCTCAGTGATCTTCCTGATTCCCTGCGCGTCGAGGATGTTGTTCCGGTCGAGGGACATCAGCGAGGTCTGCTCGAGGTAGTCGATGGCCGCGTCCTCAAGGCTGTAGCCGTTGAGGTCGGTGCCGATGACCTGGATGATCTGGTCGCGGAACCGGTCACGCTGGGTGTAGAGGTCGACGAAGTCGAGCTGCTTGCCGACCGTCTTGAGCGCCTCGGAGAACTTGGCGTTGAACAGCTCCTGCAGCGTCTCCTGGTCGCTCGCGCGGGCGGTGCCGATGGCCTGGGCGACCTTCACCACGTCCTCGACGGTCTTGTTGACCCGGACGAAGAAGGTGATGCGGATGTCGGCCCGGATGTTGTCGCGGCAGATCAGGCCCTCACGGCCGGTCCGGGCGATCTCGATGGTCTTCACCGAGATGTCCATCAGCTCCGACTTGTGGAAGATGGGCAGCACGATGGCCCCGGTGAAGGTGACGTCCACCTTGTTGATCTTCGAGATGATCAGGGCCTTACCCTGCTCGACCTTGTTGAACAGGCGGCTGATCATGATGAGCAGGCCGACGACGACGAGGAGGATGACGGCAAGGAGGATGCCGAGTCCGGTGGAGATGACGTCCAAAATGGTCCCTCGGTTAAATAGGACGATCAGGGTCGAGTTCCGCGGCGTACGGCATCACCCAGAAGAACTCGCCGGGGGAGTCATAGGCGAATATCAGGGCGGTGCTTCCGGCGGCGAAGACGTCGTCGCCGGTCTGACGCACTTGAACGAGAGCGGAGGAGCCGTCCGGAGCGGTGACCTCGGCCTGGCCGAAGTCACTGCCGACCCGGCTTGTGCGGATGACGCACGCACGGCCCACGAAGTCGGCGCGGGAGGGGACGCGCTCCTTCGGGATGAGACGTCGCAGCGGCAGCACGATGAGGCGCGTGCACGCCCAGGCGCAGACCAGCGCCGCGACCAGTACCGCCACCAGGGCGGGGGTGCCGGTGAACAGTGTGCCGCCCACGAGGCTCGCGAACCAGGCGACGACGACCAGCAGCGAGATGACCAGTGCGGCCGGGACCCCGCCGAGTCCCAGCCCGCTCAGGAAGCCGGTGGCCCCCGAGGCTTCGGAGCCGTCGCCGTCGCCGTCACCTTCGAACCCGAACACGCCGAACACGACGAGCACCCAGTACGCGATGATCACCAGGAGCAGGAACGTGAACAGGACGGTCGGAAAGGACAGCGTGGCATCGACGAACTGGCCCATTGGTGTGTGAGGTCCCCCTGCTGGCGTACCGGACCGCGCTCCCCCGAGCGCGTGTTGGTGACTATATACAGGTAAAGATTGGTTAAAGGGAATAGTTCCCAAATTGGAAAAATATCCGTATTAACTGCTCCACCTGCGGGTTCCCGGGGGCTGTGCGCGCGGGGTCGTCCGAGGGCATGCGGAAACCGAGGAGCGCAGGCGTGGCCTCGCGTCCTCGGCGTGATCCCGAGAGATCAGGCGGGCCGGGTGATCATGTAGGCGAGACCGACGAGAATCACGACGGGGATGAGCCACACGACGGCCTCGATGGCGAATTCCTTGTACACGGGGGACATCCCTCCGAAAGGTGGGTCGGCGAGGAACGTGGGTTTCCGACGATAACCGCTGTCCCCCGGCTGTGGCCAGGACTCACCGGGCAGCGGGCGGCGGCCAGGGCATCCCGGCGTGTCGTGACCTGTCCGCATGAGCGGTGGCCGGCCACGAGCGGGCGGCTTCTGCGAGCCTCTGTAAGCCTCTGTGAGCGCTTATGAGGGGACGGCCGAACCGACCACCACGGGATTGTCGGTGATCTCCCCCTCGACCACGTCGGCGACCACGCAGGTGATGTTGTCGGGCCCTCCCGCCTCGCAGGCGAGCGCGATCAGCTGCCGGGTGACCTCCTGAAGGTCGTCGACCTCGGCGAGCACCTGGCGAAGCCGCTCGGCCTCGACCACCCCCGAGAGCCCGTCGGAACAGAGCAGGTAGCGGTCACCGACCTCGGCGTCCCGCAGGGAGAGGTCGAGTTCGAGGTTCTCGTTGCCGTCGAGGACCTGCAGCAGGATCGACCGGTGCGGGTGGCGGGCGGCCTCCTCCGCGGTGATGCGGCCATCGTCCATCAGCGTCTGGACCAGGGTGTGGTCGTAGGTGATCTGATAGAGATCGCCGTTGCGGAGCAGGTAGGCGCGGGAGTCGCCGATGTGGGCCAGGGCGACGCGCGAGCCGTTCCAGAGCATCAGGGTCAGAGTGGTCCCCATGCCGGTGAGTGACGGGTCTTCGGCGACCAGCTCGCGCAGGCGCTGGTTGGCCTTGCGGACCCCGGCCTCGGCGGCGGCGGCGAGGTCGCCCGGGCACTCCTGGTCCAGGGACGCCACGGTGGCGATGGCCGCCGAGCTGGCGACCTCACCACCCACGTGACCGCCCATTCCGTCGGCGACGGCCAGGAGCCGCGCGCCCGCGTAGGCGGCGTCCTCGTTGCCTTGCCGGATCCGGCCGACGTCGGACCCTGCCGTATAGCGCAGCGTGATCATCTGCACATCACTAGATCGTCGAGTTGCACGAGCTGAGCCGCTTTCGGACAGTTGGGATGGGCCTATGGCGAACCGAGATGTTCCACGATCCACTTAACACCATGGTGGCGCAAGCGGCCTGGGGAAGTGTTGCCACATCTGTTGACACCGGTGGTGGCGCGTAAGCTGTTTCAGTGGCCGCTCAGTGCCTCCTCAGTGCCTCCGCACTGTGCCCGGAGTTCCCCACTTTACGCACCGCTAGGAGATCAGGAATGACCGCGATCATGCAGGAGGCGGCACGTCGCCGCACGTTCGCGGTGATCAGCCACCCCGACGCGGGCAAGTCGACCATGACCGAGGCACTGGCGCTGCACGCCTCCGCGATCAGCCAGGCGGGCGCGGTGCACGGCAAGTCCGGACGGCGCGGGGTGACCTCCGACTGGATGGAGATGGAGAAGGCCCGAGGCATCTCCATCACCTCCGCCGCGCTCAGGTTCGAATACCGCGGCCACATGTTCAACCTGGTCGACACTCCCGGCCACGCGGACTTCTCCGAGGACACCTACCGGGTGCTGGCCGCCGTCGACTGCGCGGTCATGCTGCTCGACGCGGCCAAGGGCATGGAGCCGCAGACGCTGAAGCTGTTCGAGGTGTGCCGGCACCGCCGCATCCCCGTCATCACGTTCGTCAACAAGTGGGACCGGCCGGGCCGCGAGGCCCTGGAACTGCTGGACGAGATCGAGGAGAAGACCGGTCTGAAGCCCACGCCGATCACCTGGCCGATCGGCACCGGCGGCTTCTTCCACGGGGTGGCCGACCGTGCCGCCGACCGGATCGTCCGCTACACCCGCACCCCCGGCGGTGCCACCAAGGCCATCGAGACCGACCTGAGCGCCGAGCAGGCCCTGATCGACCTGGGCGGCGACTGGGAGCGGGCCAAGGACGAGATCGACCTGCTCTCCGCGATCGGCGCCGACCACGACCAGAAGACCTTCGAGGCGCACGAGTCCACCCCGGTGCTGTTCGGGGCCGCGCTGTCCAACTTCGGCGTCGGCCGCCTGCTGGACGCCATGGTCGACATCGCTCCCGCTCCCGCGCCCCGGCCGGACGTCGACGACGACCCGCGCCCGCTGGAGGAGCCGTTCTCCGGCCTGGTCTTCAAGGTGCAGGCCAACATGGACCCCTCGCACCGCGACCGGATCGCCTTCGTCCGGGTCTGCTCGGGCAGGTTCGAGCGCGGCATGGTGCTCGTCCACGCGGCCACCGCCCGCCCGTTCGCCACCAAGTACGCCCAGTCGGTCTTCGGCCAGGAACGCGCCACGATCGACGAGGCGTACCCCGGCGACGTGGTCGGACTGGTGAACGCCAGCGCCCTGCGTCCCGGCGACACGCTGTACGACGGCTCGCCCGTCGAGTTCCCCCGAATTCCGAGCTTCGCCCCCGAGCACTTCTCCACGGCAAGGGTCCGCGACTCCAGCCGTTCCAAGCAGTTCCGCAAGGGCATCGAGCAGCTCGACGCCGAGGGCGTGGTCCAGGTGCTCCGCTCCGATGTCAGAGGCGACCAGTCGCCGGTGCTCGCCGCGGTGGGTCCGATGCAGTTCGACGTGGTCAAGCACCGGATGGCCACCGAGTTCAACACCGAGATCCTGATGGACCGGCTCGACTTCGGCATCGCCAGGCTCACCGACGCCGAGTCGGCGCCGATCCTGGCCCGCCAGCGCGGGGTGGAGGTCTTCACCCGCTCGCTGGACGGGGTCCTGCTGGCGCTGTTCACCGACGAGTGGCGGATGCGCGGCGTCATGCGCGACCACCCTGACCTGGTGCTGAACGCCCTGCTCGCGGACACTCGCGGCTGACCGGCTCGGGTACGGCCTTTCCTGAGAGCCGTACCCGGCCCGTCTGTGTGCCGTGCATGGTGAGATATGTCGTCATGAGTGTGACTAAGTGGGGAATCCTGGCGACCGGTGGCATAGCCGCCACCTTCACCGAAGACCTGAAGCTTTTGCCGGACGCCGAGGTGGTCGCGGTCGGATCGAGGTCGGAGGAGTCCGCGCGGGCCTTCGCCGACCGGTACGGCATCCCCCGGGCCCACGGCAGCTGGGCCGAGCTGGCCGCCGACCCGGACGTGGACATCATCTACGTGGCCAACACCCAGAACGCCCACTACGCCGCGGTACGGACCTGTCTGGAGGCGGGCAAGGCCGTACTGTGCGAGAAGGCGTTCACCCTGAACCGGGCCGAGGCCGCCAAGCTGGTCGACCTCGCGCGGGAGCGGGGCCTGTTCCTGATGGAGGCCATGTGGATGCGCTGCGTCCCGGGCATCCGCAAGCTCGTGGAGCTGGTCGAGGGCGGGGCCGTCGGCCCGGTCGACTCCGTGCACGCCGACTTCTCGATCTCCGTCTCCGTCGAGCCCGACCACCGGCTCCGCGACCCGAAGCTGGGCGGCGGCGCCCTGCTCGACCTGGGCGTCTACCCGATCTCCTTCGCCCACCTCGTGCTCGGCGTCCCCGCCGGGGTGCGGTCCTGGGCGCGGCTGACCCCCGAGGGTGTGGACGAGAACACCGGCGTGCTGCTCGGTTACGACAGCGGAGCCGTCGCCCTGCTCTCCTGCGGTATCACCGCGAGCAGTCCGGTCACCGCGTCGATCTCCGGTCCGCTCGGCCGGATCGAGCTGCCGAATCCGTTCTTCCGTCCCGACACCTTCGTCCTGCACCGCATGGGCGGCGAGCCGGAGACCTTCCACGTTCCCTTCGAGGGGACCGGCATGCTGCACGAGGCGGCCGAGGCCATGCGCTGCCTGCGCGAGGGGCTGCTGGAGAGCCCGCTGGTGCCGTGGCAGGCGACGTTGAACGTGATGGGCATTCTGGACGAGGTCCGCGCGCAGGTGGGTGTCCGGTTTCCCGGTGAATGACTGATCTGGAGCTTTCCGGTGCGGGCCCGGGGGTTCTCCAGGTGCGGGTTGTTCGCCGTGCCCTGCGTGGTGAGTTTTTCGTCGTGTGCTGTGCGGGTTTTGCGCTGTGCCCGCTGCGGTGGGCGGGTGTTCCGGCCGGCCGTCTTGGTTGCCGTCTGGTGATTTCGGCCTCCGGCCTGCTCGGGCGCGGTGGTTGCGGGCTCTTTTTACGCCGGCCGGAACACCCGCCCACCTCCGCTGCACGCGCTCTGGCCGTATGTGGTGCGCGCCGTAGTCGCTCACTTTCGGTGGGCCGGGCTACGCGCCGTCGCTGAAGCGTTCCTTTGG
>NZ_JBEXUE010000233.1:0-15657 GCF_040614275.1 Streptosporangium sp. NPDC006013 | reverse complement strand
CCACCGAGGGTCGCTTCGTACGGCTGACGCTCAGCGCCAGAGCCGTCAAGACCATCGACAAGATCGGCATCGAGGCCGCCGTGGCCCGCATCCGCCCGGGGGCCGGTCAGGGGCGGTGCCTGGTGGCCCAGCGATACTGCTGGAAGACCTCTTTGCCGGTCACGGACCGGTCGAGGAACATCAGGCTGTCGAGCCGGCAGTCGCACGGGTTCTGCTCCCGGGTGTTCTGCGGGAAACTACCGCCGATCTTGATGCCCCTGGGGTCCGTCGCCGAGGTGAGGTCCGGCTCCGGCGGCCCCGAGACACCCCACGGATCGTCCGAGAGCGTGTAGAACCCGTCGAGCGGCCGCCCGTTCTTGTACAGCGCCATGGTGCCCTCGTCGAAGTCGAACGTCGCGGCGAGGAACACCCACTCGTCGAGCGGTAGCACGCTCTGCCAGGGCTCGCTCGCGGCGAACGTCTGGGACCTGCCGCCGTCCACGCGCCTGCCGAGCGCGACCACCCGCAGCTCTCCCGACACGTTGATCACTTCGAGCAGGGCTCGGACGTCGTGCCCCTGGGAGGTGCCGGTGAGGACGCCCGCCAGCCCGACCGCGTTGTACCGGTCGTCCGGGGCCGGCGTGTTGGAGTTGAGGCCCGGGTTCGAGCCGGTCATCTTGAACCACCCCATGATCGTGGTCCCCTTCGCGCCGTTGAAGGCGTTCAGGGTGGGCACCCCGGTCTCCGAGTAGACGCCGGCCTTCCAGTCGTCGTTGCCGGCGAGGGCAGGGTTGACCTGCCGTGTCTGCAGCGAGGACCGGCTCCCCCGATGGGCGCCGTCCGGCACGCGCATCGAGGCGCCGCCGTTGACGAGGTCGATGTCCGTTCCCGAACGGCCCTGGTCCTGCTCCCGCGCGGCGTTCCCGGGAGTGGGGTGCTCGAAGTCGTAGTAGGCGACCAGGTCCCGCTTCAGGCCGGGGAACACGTCCGGCCGGGACTGCTGCGAAGTCGCCGTGCCGGCGCCGAGCAGGCCCGGGTCACCTGGCTCGGCATCGACGGCATGATCGGCTGGGCGACGTCCTGGAGGGGGATCGGCATGGGGCTCGACCAGGACGGGTGACCAATCGGCACCCGCGGTTCGAGACTCGATTTCACAACCTACGTATAAGAGCCGAGGGCCAGTTTCACCACGTCGGCGACGGCTCCGTCCGCGCAGGCTCCGACCACGATGTCAGCCACCGCCCGGACCTGCGGGTGGCCGTCGCCGACCGCGGCCCCGAGTCCGGCTGTCGTGATCATGTCGATGTCGTTGGGGTTGTCGCCGACGGCCGCGATCTGCTCCAGCGGTACGCCCCGGGAGGCGGCCAGCTCGCGGAGCGCGGCGCCCTTGGTGGCGCCCTCGGGCAGCACTTCCAGATAGGTGGCCTCGGAGCGGACGGTGATCGTCCCCGGGATGTCCAGATCAGGCAGCGGGTCACCGATCAGCATGCACTTGATGACCTCGCCGGGGGGCAGCGCGGACCAGTCACCCGGGTCGCGCAGCGTGATCCCGTCCCTGCGGGCGTAGTCCCGCAGTTCGGGCACGTCGTGGACCGCCAGCGCCTCGCCGCCGGAGAACGCCACCGGATAGACGCCCTCCGGCAGCCTGCCGAACAGGTCGAGCAGCGCCTTCCACGCGTCCGGCGGCAGGTGGCGGGAGCGCAGCACGGTTCCCGTGCCGAGGTCCACGGTCCGGGCGCCGTTGTAGAGGATCGCCGCCCCGGTGAGGCCCAGTTCCTCGTAGTAGCGGAGGGCCGACTGTTCCATCCGCCCGGTCGCGATGACCACCTCTCCGCCTGCGGCGAGAAAACGGCGCAGCGCGTCCCGGCCGGCGGGCACCATGGCCAGGTCCCGTCCGACGAGGGTCCCGTCCAGATCGGTGACGATCCAGCGGATCACAGGGCCTCCCTCACCGTGGAGACCTCGGCCATGACCGAGCCCGCGAGATCGAAGCCGCCCACGCAGGCGAGGTAGCCGCCAGGTGTGAAGATACTGCCGGACAGCGGGATGTAGACGCCCCCGGCCTGCTCCACCAGGAGCGAGCCGGCCGCCACGTCCCAGGCGTTGACGTACGTGCCGTACGCGACGTCGGACCACCCGGCGGCGATGTGCGCCAGCTTCAGCGCCGCGCTTCCCGGGCGGCGCGTGGTGGCGAAGGCGTTGACCATCCGGGCGAAGCGGTGCAGCGCCACCTCTCCCTCCGCGGCCAGGTCGCGTGGGGAGGGGTAGCTCGACAGCAGCACCGCCTCCCGGTCCGTACCGGCTCCGGCGCTGCGGATCGGCGCGCCGTTGTAGAAGGCCCCGCCGAGTGAGGTGGTGAACTCGTCGTCGCGGACGGGGTCGTAGATGACGCCCGCCACCACCTCGCCGTCCACGACCGCCCCGATGGAGGTGCAGAAGAACGGCAGGCCGGCGGCGAAGTTCGCGGTGCCGTCGATGGGGTCGACGTACCAGCTGATGTCGCCTTCACCTCGGACGCCGTCCTCCTCTCCCACCACGACGCTGCCCGGGCACAGCCGGTCCAGGACCTCGCGGATACGCTCCTCGGCCGCCTTGTCGTGCTCGGTCACCGGGTCGTGGAAGTCGCGCTTGGTCTTCACCTCGGGCCGGGAGCGGAAGGCCTCCCTGAGCCGGTCGCCGACCGCTCTGGCCGCCTCGACCGCGATGGCGGCCAAATCACGCGAGGTGTTCAGGTCCATGTCTCCTCCAGGAGGTTCAGAAGGTCGTGCGGGTCATCGACTGTCGCCTGAGGGCTCTGGCGCACCTTGTAGGGGATCTCGTCGGTGCTCCGGGAGACCATCAGGATGGTGGCCCCCACCCCGGCGCGGGCCCCGCAGACCACGTCGCGGTCGTAGTTGTCGCCGACGTACCAGGCCTCCGCGGGGTCAACGCCCAGTGCCCGGCAGGCGATCCAGATCATCTCCGGATTGGGTTTGCGGACGCCGACCTCGTCGCTGTAGACCTGCACCGCCACCTGGCGGTCGAGGCCGCTGAGGGCCATGTAGTCGCGATGGACGGCTCCGCACAGCGCGTTGCTGACGACCGCAGGCGTGACACCGTGCGCCCAGCAGGCGGCCAGGAGCTCCCGCAGCGCGGGCCGGGTCTTGCGGTCGCTGCGCAGCTCGCCCATCCGCCTGCAGAGCGGTGTCGCCTCGGCGATCACCAGCGAGCGGGCCTGCTCCGGCCAGTCACCCGCGACGAAGTCGGCCCAGAACCCGCGGTGCGTCATCTCCGCCGGGGCGAACTGACGGGAGGTGGAGTCCTTCCAGTACTTGTCGGCGCGCGCGCCGGCCCGGATGTCGCTCTCCACATCGTCGAGGCTGAGACTGTCGAAGCCCGCCCTGGTGAGGAGGCCGTGCACCTCCACTGCGAGTTCGGCCGCCCACGACGGGCGCCGGGAGGTCTCCACGATCACCCCGCCGAAGTCCAGCAGCAACGCCTTGGGCCGGATCACGCGCCGACCCCCATCCTGTCCCAGGAGGAGATCCGGACACCGTCCGCACCGAACAGGTGCATCTGGTCGGTCCAGCAGGTCAGCACCTCGCCGGCGGCGGCCTCGACCAGCGTGTAGGAGAGCGCGTACAGCTCGGTGTCCAGGACGCGCAGCCGTACGGTCCAGGAGGAACCGGCCGGCAGCACGGCTTCGACCGTGGCCTCCTCGCACCAGGCGGAGTCGGGTGGCGAGCCGAGGCGCAGTGCCTCGGGGCGGATGCCGACGGCGGCGGGGGCGGTGCCCTGCCCGGCGCGGGACTCGACGAAGCGCGTCAGCGATCCGGCCAGGCCGGTGGGAGAGGGGCCGACCTCGACGATCGCCATCGGCGGGCTGCCGACGAACTCGGCGACGAACCGGTTGGCGGGCCTGGCGTACATCTCCATCGGGGCGGCCAGCTGCTGCAGCTCGCCGTCGTTCATGACCGCGACGTCGGTGGCCATCGTGAGCGCCTCCAGCTGGTCGTGGGTGACGAAGACGATCGTCGCGCCGGACTCCTCGTGGATGCGTTTGAGCTCGGCGCGCATCTCCAGGCGGAGCCGGGCGTCGAGGTTGGACAGCGGCTCGTCGAGCAGCAGCACCGTGGGGTTGATCGCCAGCATCCTGGCCAGCGCGACGCGCTGCTGCTGGCCGCCGGACAGCTGGGAGGGGTAGCGGTCCATGGCGGCGTCGACGTGGACCATCTTCAGCGCCGCCTCCGCCTTTGCCCGCCGCTCGGGACCGGGCACCTTCCGCATGCGCAGGCCGAACTCGACGTTCTCGCGCACCGACAGATGGGGCCAGAGCGCGTAGTTCTGGAAGACCAGCCCCATGCCGCGCTTCTCCGGCGGGACGTAGAGTCCCTGCTCGACGGAGTCGAGGACCCTGTCACCGACGGCGATGGTGCCCGCGCTCGGCTGCTCAAGTCCGGCGATCATCCGCAGCGTGGTCGTCTTGCCGCAGCCGGAGGGGCCCAGCAGGCACATGAACGCGCCATCGGGGACGGTCAGGTCGAGGTTCTTCACGGCGTAGTCGCCACCGCCGTAGCTCTTGGCGATTCCGCTCAGGGTGATGTTCGGCATCTATCCTCCTAGGCCGGACGCCAGGCTGCTCTTGGTCAGGCGCTGGGTCAGGTAGGTCATGGTGAAGGAGACCAAGGCGATCACGAGCACGACCGCGTTGGCGAGCTGGGTGTATCCGTAGTCCACGAGGCCGATCGACAGGGTCGTGAGGAGCTGCGTCCCGGTGGTGGTCAGCATGATGACGATGCTCAGCTCCTTGAGCCCGGAGATGAACGGCAGCACGATTCCGGTGACGAGGGCGCCCTTCTGGATCGGGAAGATGATCCGCCGCATCCGCTGCCACCAGGAGGCGCCGGCGATCTGCGCGGCCTCCTCCGGTTCGCGGCCGAGTTGCATCATCGCCGCGATGCCCGAGCGTGAGCTGTACGGCAGGTGCGTCACGGCCATCACCAGGATCAGCAGGAACGTCGTCCCGTACAGCGCGGGAATCGGCCCCCTGGCGACGGCGAACAGCGACAGCGAGGCGGCCGCGAACGCGATGCCGGGGATGAGGTAGGGCAGGAAGGAGACCTGGCGGAGGAACGCGGCGACGCGTGGAGCCGTCCCGCGCACCACCACGTACCCGATCAGCAGGCCGGCGACCGCGCAGATCAGCGAGGCCAGGCCGACGATGCGCAGCGAGTTCCACGCCGCCTCCCACAGCTCGGAACCGCGGAAGACGCCGTGTGGGAAGCCGACCGCTCCGGGCAGCCGTTCGGCGAACCAGTAGTCAAGGGTGAAGGTCGACAGGTCCAGGGGCGTCCGGGTGACCGTGGAGACCAGAAGCGTCAGGACCGGGACGAGAACGCTCACCGCGAAGACCACCAGGCCGAGCGCGAAGGCGGGCCAGCGCCAGCGGCGCAGATCGCCCAGCCGGTCCATCGCCCCCTTGCCGCCCACGGTGACGAACCGGCGGTGCTCGCGCATCATCCGGGTGTCGACGAGAACGATCAGCACCCCGATGATCACGATGACGGTGGCGAGTACGGAGGCCACGCCGGTGCTGCGGTCGCGGATCGACTGGAACAGCCCGGTGGACAGCACCCGGTAGTCGGCCGGCAGGCCGAGCACGTAGGGCGTGCCGAACGTGCCGAGCACCCGGCCGACCACCAGCAGCACGGCCGAGGACAGCGCCGGGAGCATCAGCGGCACCACGATCCGCCGGATGACGGTCCGCTGCGGGGCGCCGAGGATCCGCGCGGAGTCCTCCAGTTGCGCGTCGATGCGGCGCAGCGCGTTCCCGACCAGGAGCAGCACGAACGGGTAGTAGTGCAGCCCCAGGGTGATGATGATCGGTACCGCGCCGTAGGCGAGCCAGTCGGGTGTCCGGATGCCCTGGGCCTGCAGGAACCCGACCTGCCCGGCGGCGCGCTCGTTCTTGAACAGTGACAGCCAGGCCAGGGAGAAGGTCCACGACGGCAGCATGTAGGGGACCACCAGGGCGCCGGCGAGCCACCTGCGCCCCGGCACGTTGGTCCTGGTCACCAGCCACGCCATGCCGCCCCCGAGGACCAGCGCGAACAGCGTGGTGCCCACCGCGATCACCAGCGTGTTGAGCAGCGGCTCCCAGAACAGCAGGCCGCTGATCTGGGAGCGGAACACCCGCCACAGGTAGTAGCCGGTCCATTCGCCCGGCTGCTGCCCGGCGTGCACGTCGTCGCCGTACTGCAGGCGGAAGGCGTCCGACAGCACCGCGATCAGCGGCGCCACGACGAGGTAGGCGAGCAGGATGACGAGGATCAGCCCGAGCGCGGCGGTCGGATCGTGGCGCAGCACGCGGAGCCGGTACACCAGCCTGCGCCGCCTCGGGGGAGGTGGCGGCGTTTCCGCCTTGGTGAGAAGAGCCATGGGTACTTCCTTCAGGGGGGTTCACAAGGACCGGCGCGGTGCGTGGTCCGTCAGCTTCCTCAGTGGCTTCGCTTGAGCATCGCGTCGGCGAGGGCGTCGGCGGCCTCGCCCAGCCGCCGGCCCACAGCGTCCAGGCGCGACAGCAGCTCGCGTCCGCGCAGGGTGTCCATCTCCAGCGGCCCGGCGAACAGCTCGGTGAGCCGGGTCTGGTAGAGCTGGCGGACCCGGCTGCAGGCCTTGCGCGTGGCCAGCACGGCCACGGTGACCGAGCCCGGGTCGTCGATCATCTTCAGCACGGCGTCCTCCAGCTCGTCGAGACCGTCGATCACCGCCTGCAGCGGCTCGACCGCGAACACCAGGTCCTCCGGTCCGAACAGGTCGGCCTCGCGCACGTAGTCACGCAGATGGTCCAGCACGTCGTCGACCGAGCGGGAGAGCCGGAACAGGTCCTCCCGGTCGATGGGAGTCGCGAGCATCCGCCGTAGGACCCGCACGAGTTCGGCCCGCGCCGCGTCGCCCTCGTGTTCCACCTGGGCCATCTGGGTGCGCGCGGCCGATCGCTCGATCGTGCCGGAGGCGGTCGAGCGGGCCAGTACGGCTCCCGCACGGGCGACGGCGACCTGGCTGCGGACCAGGTCGACGACCCGCCGTCCGGACCGGCCGCGAAGGTCGTCCCAGGCCCGCGTGAACCGCCGGGCGCGACCGCCCATGCCGCTCACAGCAGCCTCAGCGCGAGTCCGGCCAGGCAGCCCAGGGCCATCGAGGACGGCAGCGTGACCAGCCACGCTGTACCCATGTTCACGACGCTCTGCCATCGCACCCTCCTGGCTCCTTCGCTCGCCGCCACGCCGACGACCCCGGCCGTGATCGACTGGGTCATGCTCACCGGGCTTCCCAGGATCGAGCTGCCCAGGACGGCCCCGGTGGCCGCCGTCTCGGCCGAGACGATGTACAACGGCCGGGTGATGACCAGGCCGCGCCCCAGCCGCTCTCCCACGCGGGTGAGACTGGTCAGGGATCCGGCGAGGAACAGCGCCACCAGGACGGCCATCCACACCGGCGGGACCTCGACGGGGCCGACCCCGCCCAGTCCGTCGCGGCCCACGTCCACCGCGACGCTGACCACCGCGATCATCTTCTGGCCGTCGTTCACCGCATAGGCCACGCACTGGGCCGCGTAGGCCAGCAGATGGGCGGTGAGCACGAGGCGGGGCATCCGGCGATAGGACGGCACCCGGCGCGACAGGGTTCCCAGCAGGTGGCCCAGGATCAGGCCGACCAGGGGGGCGCCGGCCCCGACGGCCAGGACGGCGCCCAGGCCCTGCCACGACACCGGCAGCCCCGCACCGAGCCCCGCACCGGCGATGCCGCCGATCACCGCGAGAGTCAGGCTGGTCGGCAGTCCCTTGCCGGTCAGCACCGCGACCACGATCACCGCGGTCATCACCCCCGCCAGGAACGCCGTCGCTCCGCCGCTCGTGCCGAGCCCCGCCAGCCCCTCGGTGAAGGTCCGCGCGACCGAGACCCCCAGCACGTACGGCCCGGCGAAGAGCGCCACCATGAGAAGCGCGGCGATCGCCCATCCCGGCGAGCGGGGGAATCTGAGCCCCAGCCCGATCAGGGTGGCTCCGTCGTTGGCTCCGCTGATCAGCACGAAGAGGATCGCCACCACGGCGAATGCCGGCGTCCACCCCATCACAGGTAGGGCCGCTGATCGCGTTTGGCCTCGTCGTAGTGTTCACGCGCGGCCTGGGTCTGGGCCAGTTCCGACACCTCGGCGATCGGGACGTCCCACCAGGCCTGGGCGCCGGGTCCGCCGCCGGGGGCGGTCTCGACGTAGACGACCGTGGTGCGCGCGGACGCCACCGCCTTGACCAGCGCGGCCCGCAGCGCCTCCGGATCACCGGCGCGCAGCACATCGGCGCCGAGACTGGCCGCGTTGGCCGCCAGGTCCACAGGGAGCCGGTCGCCGTCCAGCCTCCCTCCCGAGCCGCGCATCCGGTAGGCGGTGCCCAGGCGCAGGGCCCCCACCGACTCGCTGAGGTCGCCGATCGAGGCGAAGCCGTGGTTGTCCACCAGGACGATCACGAGCTTGACGCCCTCCTGCACGGCGGTGGTGATCTCCTGGGCCATCATCAGGTAGGAGCCGTCGCCGACCAGCACGAACACCTCGCGCTCCGGGGCCGCGAGCTTCACCCCGAGCCCTCCGGCGATCTCATAACCCATGCAGGAGTAGCCGTACTCCACGTGGTAGCCCTTGGGATCGCGGGCCCGCCACAGCCGGTGCAGGTCGCCCGGCATGGACCCGGCCGCGTTGACGACCACGCCGTCCTCGGCGATCTCGTTGAGGATGCCGAGCACGACCGGCTGGGTCAGCTCCGTCCCGGCGTAGGTCCGGCTGATCTCGGCCTGCCAGCCGACGGCCAGGGCGGCCGCCTGACGGGTCCACTCGGGGTCGGCCCGCCAGTCCGCCTGGTCAAGGGCACGCAGGGCCTCGCGGGCATCGGCGACGAGCATCGCACCGGAGTTCTTGGCCGCGTCGAAGGCGGTGACGTTGACGTTGAGGAACCGGGCCCGGCCGAAGAGGGTCCGGGAGGCGGTGGTGAAGTCGCTGTAGCGGGTCCCGACGCCGATGACCAGGTCCGCCTCCCTGGCCAGGGCGTTGGCGGCGGCGGTGCCGGTGTGGCCGACCGCGCCGACCGCGCACGGGTGGTCGTACGGCAGTGTGCCCTTGCCCGCCTGGGTCTCGGCCACCGGCACGCCGTGGTTCTCGGCGAAGCGGGCCAGTTCCGCGCAGGCCCGGCTGTAGACGACCCCGCCTCCGGCGACGATCAGCGGTCTGCGCGAGCTGCGGATCAGTTCGAGCGCCCTGGCCAGCGCGGCGGGCTCAGGCACCGGCCGGGCCACGTGCCAGACCCGCCGGGCGAACAGCTCCTCGGGCCAGTCGCAGGCCTCGGCCTGCACGTCCTGGGGGAGTGCCAGGGTGACCGCGCCGGTCTCGGCCGGGTCGGTCAATACCCGCATCGCGGCCAGGAGGGCGGACGGCAGCTGCTCGGGCCGGTTGATCCGATCGAAGAAACGGCAGACCGGACGCAACGCGTCGTTGACCGTCACGTCGTAGGAGCGCGGGTCCTCCAGCTCCTGCAGTACCGGGTTGGCGACCCGGGTGGCGAAGACGTCACCGGGCAACAGCAGCACCGGGAGGCGGTTGATCGTGGCCAGCGCCGCGCCGGTGACCAGGTTGGTGGCGCCGGGGCCGACGGAGGTGGTGCAGGCGAAGGTGGACAACCGGTCGCGCGTGCGGGCGTAACCGACGGCGGTGTGCACCATGGCCTGCTCGTTGCGGGCCAGGTAGTACGGCAGCGCGTCGCCGGTGCCCGCGCCCTGCTCGGCCAGGGCCTGGCCGACGCCCGCCACGTTACCGTGGCCGAAGATGCCGAAGACACCCGCGATCAGCCGCTGCTCGACGCCGTCACGCTCCGCCCACTGGTTCGCCAGGAACCGCACCAGTGCCTGAGCCACCGTGAGCCTCATGAAGTACCTCCAGGTAATCCGCTCCCGGCGTCCGCGACGCGACACGACACGCGGGGGTCGACCGGCTGGTCCGCCCAGGAGGAGCGGATCCACGCGTGCCGGGGGTCGTCGCAGAAGGCCATGGACCGCTGCTCGGCGGGTCCGGCCAGCACGTTCAGGTAGTACAGGTCGTAGCCGGGGGCGGCCATCGAGGGACCGTGGTAACCGTGTGGGACGAGCACCACGTCGCCGCCGCTCACCTCGGCCAGGGTGTCGTGCGTGCCGTACACCCGCTGGTAGCCGGGGCCGCCCTCGAAGTAGTAGATCTCCTCCAGTACGGCCTCGTGCTCGGAGGCCGTGTCGTGCTTGTGCGGCGGGTAGGACGACCAGTTCCCGCCGGGGGTGAGCACCTCGACCGCGACGAGCTTGTCGCAGTCGAAGGCGTCGGGGGCGCAGAAGTTGTTGACCTGGCGGCTGGCCTGCCCGGCGCCGCGTGCCTCCACCGGGACTCGGTCCGCCGGGCCGTAGCGGACGGGAAACCGGCGGGTCGCCCGGGCTGCGGGGAGCGCGATGCGGCCGTGGCCAGTGATCACCGCGGACGTCTTGATCGGCAGGTAGGCGAAGTCGGTGACCGCGGCGAAGACCGAGGTGCGCCCGGACAGCGACAGCCGCAGACCGTCCGCGGCGACCTCGCATGAGCCCGACAACGGCAGGACCAGCATCTCCTCCTGACCTGTGGAGAAGGACACCGGGTGGTCCGGCAGATCCACGATCCGCAGGCCGGCGTACGTCCAGCCTGCCGACTCAGGAGTGATCTCCACCGCCCACGGGGGCGAGGCGGCGGTGCCGTAAGGGATGTACGTCATGACGACTCCAGCAGTCTCGCCGCGGTGTCCACGGCCGCCACCACGTCGTCGCCGGGCGGGTAGAGCAGTGCCCGGCCGACGACCAGGCCACGCACGCCGGGCAGCCGCAGCGCCTTGCTCCAGGAGTTGAAGACCTGGTCGGGCGCCTTGTCGGGATCACCTCCAAGGAGCAGGGTCGGCAGCGTCGTGGCCTCCATGACCCGCTCCATCCCTTCGATCACCGGGACCTTCAGCCAGGTACGGGCGGAGGTCGCGCCGAGCCCCTGGCTGACGCTGATGGCATGGATCATCGCCTCCGGTGACAGGTCGTGCCTCACCACACCGTCGATCCGCCTGGACCAGAACGGCTCGATCATCGCCATCAGCCCGTGCCTGGCCAGCCGGGTGACGGCGTGCCCGCAGCTCGCCAGCGTGGCGGCGGTCGCAGCGTCCTCCAGCGCGATTCTGCACAGCATCTTGCCGCCGTCGAAACCCATCGCCGCGATCGACTCGGCGTCGTAGGCGGTGAAGCGGTCGTCGAACTCGAACACCGAGCCCTGCACGCCGCCCCGGTTCATCGAACCGATCACGATCTTGTCGTCGAGCGCGCCGAGCAGCAGCAGGTCCTCGACGATGTCGGGCGTGGCCAGCAGCCCGTCCACGCCCGGCCTGGCCAGGGCGGTCATGAGCCGATCCAGCAGACCGGCGCGGCTCTCCATGGCCATCGGCCGGCTGGCGACGCCGAGCGCGCCCCGCGCCGGGTGATCGGCCGCGATGATCAGCAACTGGTCGCGGCCGGCCGGCAACGGCCTGCGCCTGCGCTTGGTGGCCGCCTCGGTCACCCGCTCCGGGTGCCAGGCCCGGTCGTCGAGCAACCGCCGGTAGTCCTCTTCACGCATGCGCGACGTCCCCCTTCGGAAATCCACCTGACAGGACGTTCTCGATCTCGTCCACGGTGGGCATGGCGGGGGCGCAGGCCAGTCGGCCGGCCACGATCGCCCCGGCCACGTTGGCGAACCTCAGTACCCGTTCCAGCGGCCAGCCCTCCAGCAGGCCGTGGCAGAGCGCCCCGCCGAAGGCGTCGCCCGCGCCGAGCCCGTTGACCACCTCGACCTGCACTGGCGGCACCTCCACCGTCTCTGTGGAGGTCATGCCGAGCACCCCGTCTGGGCCCTGCTTGATGATTGCCAGCTCGACCCCGGCCTCCAGCAGCGCCCGGCCCGCCTCATGCGGCTTGCGCGTGCCGGTGGCCACCTCGGCCTCCTCCAGGTTGCCGACCGCGACGGTGACCTGTCCGAGTGCCGCGCGCACCCGGTCTCGGGCCGTCTGCGCATCCGGCCAGAACATCGGCCGGTAGTCCAGGTCCAGCACCGTGTACGGCGCCCGTCCCCGGGCCCGCCAGGCGGCCAGGTGTGCGCCGCAGGACGGCTCCGCCGACAGCCCGGTCACGGTCGTCCAGAACACCCCCGCTGAGGCGATCGCCGCCAGGTCCAGCTCCTCGGGGAGGATCTCCAGGTCGGGGGCCTTGGGGTAGCGGTAGAAATACAGCGGGAAGTCGTCCGGGGGCCGGATCTCGCAGAACGTCACCGGGGTCGGCAGGCCGGGCACCGCGGTGACGTGACGGTCGTCGACACCGTATCCGCGCAGCGCGTCATGGACGAACGCGCCGAACGGGTCCGCGCCCGTCCGGGTGACCACCGCGCTGGAGCGGCCCAGCCGGGCGGCGGCCACGGCCACGTTGGTCGGGCTGCCGCCCAGGTACTTGCCGAAGGTCTCCACCTCTCGCAGCGACACCCCGACCTGCAGCGGGTAGACGTCCACCCCGACCCGACCCATCGTCAGCACCTCGGTGGACACGCTCACGTGAGGCCTCCGAGACAGGCCAGGCTCGCGCGGACGTTCTCCATCGGGTTCGCGTCCTCGGAGCCGAGGATGACGTCCTGCTCCAGCACGTACCAGCCGGGGTACCCAGCCGCCGTCAGACCGGCGACGATGCCCGCGACGTCCACGTCACCTTGGCCGAGCGGACGGTAGATCCCCGCCTTCACGGCCTGGGTGTAGGTGAGAGCGCCCGTCCGGACCCGCTCGGCGAGGGCCGCCTCGACGTCCTTGAGGTGGACGTGGGCGATCCGTCCGGGAGCCCTGCGGACGAGGTCCAGTGGGTCGGTGCCGCCGATGAGCAGGTGACCGGTGTCCAGGCAGAGCGCGACGCCGCAGCCGTCGAGGATCCGGTCCACCTCCTCCCTGGTCTCGATCATGGTTCCGACGTGCGGGTGCAGGGTGACCGGGCGGGCCGTCTCGCGGCGGATCCGCTCCAGGTTGGTCAGGAGCGTGCGCCAGCCGCCGGCGTCCAGCGTGGGGCGTGTGTCGTAGCCGTCCACGCCGGTGGCGGCGGCCAGGACGGCTACCGTCTCGTCCTCGAAGGAGGCCAGCGTGGCCCGCAGGCCCGGCAGCGGGTCGTGGGCGGGGTCGTGCAGGACCACGGGAACGAAGCCGCCCACGGCGCGCAGGCCGTAGCGGTCGAGGAGGTGGGCGCGGCTCCCGGGGTCGGTGGGCAGGAAGCCGTCGGGGCCCAGTTCGGTGGCCGTCAGGCTCAGCTCGGCCATCTCGACCAGCACCCGCTCGGCGGACAGCTGGTGTCCCCAGCCGGGTACCTCGCAGACCCCCCAGGAGATCGGTGCGGCGGCGATCCTCACTTCACCACCTCCAGGAGGTGGATCGGCCGTCCCTCGCGAAGCGACAGATCAGCCGCCTCGGCGAGGTAGAGCGCCGCCAGGGCGTCCTGGACCGTGCAGGGGCTCTCGCGCTCGCCTCGCGCCATCGCCAGGAAGGCGTGCATCTCCGCGACGTACGCGGCGTCGAACCTGGCCTGGAAGTCCGGCCACGGTTCCCCGCCCGGGTCGAAGCCCTCGGCCGAACGCAGCGGGGTCCGGTCACCGAGTCCCACCGCCCAGGTGGCCCGGGTTCCGGCCAGCTCCATCCGCACGTCGTACCCGGCGCCGTTGTAGCGGGAGCCCTGCAGGGTGACCAGCGTGCCGTCGTCCATGGTCATCAGGGCGGCGCTGGTGTCGACGTCCCCGGCCTCGGTGAAGAACGCCTCGCCCCGGTTGGAGCCGGTCGCGTAGACGGTGTCCACCTCGCGGCCGGTGACCCAGCGCAGGACGTCGAAGTCGTGGATGTGACAGTCACGGAAGATGCCGCCGGACAGCGCGACGTACTCGGCGGCCGGAGGCTTCGGATCGGCGGTCAGCAGGTGAACCCGGTGCAGCTCGCCGAGCTCGTCACCGCGCAGCGCATCGCGTGCGGCGGTGTAACCGGCGTCGAAGCGCCGCTGGAAGCCAATGTGCACGGCGGTGCCGCTACGCTCGACCGCTTCGGCGACCCGCAGGGTCTCCGCCACGCTTGGGGCCGCGGGTTTCTCGCAAAACGCCGGAACCCCAAGATCACATGCCCGCAGCAGTGCCTCCGCATGAGTGGAGGTCGGGGTCGCGATCACCACCGCGTCCGCATCGAAGGGATCTCCGACCCGGACCTTGAGGCGTCCCGCCACCTCCTCGGCTCTGGCGTGATCCATGTCGGAGACGACAAGGTCGTCGACGAGAGTCGAGAGGGTGGCGGCATGGAACACGCCTATACGGCCAAGACCTAACAAACCCACACGCATGGTGGCTCCTTGTCCAGGGGCCTCCAGTTCTAGATGAACGACAGGTGAACCGTCAATGGTTTGTCCTGACATTCTGACTATCTATCATCATCACCATGAGTAGCCGGAAGGGATGACGCGCTCAGCGCTCCACGAGGGTGACCTCGAGGGAGTAGTGGGAGGCGCGGTAGACGTGTGAGCCGTGCTCCACAGCCCTGCCCTGGTCGTCGTAGGTCGTGCGGACCATGGTGAGCAGCGGGCAGGCGCGACGCTCGTTCAGCAGCCGCGCCTCGGCCGGGGTGGCGGCACGGGCGCTGATCCGCTGGTTCGCGACCCGCATCCGGACGCCGGCCGAGCGCAGCAGCTCATAAAGTCCGCGCTCCTCGAGCGCCTCGGCCGACAGGGGCGTCAATCCCAGCGGCAGCCAGTTGTGCAGCAGGGCGAGGGGCTCCCCGGATGCGTATCTGAGCCGCTCCAGCCGGAGCACCGCGGCGCCCGGCGCGACCCCGAGGGCGTCGGCAACGCTCTCCTCGGCGGCGACCGTGTCGATGGACAGCACCCGGGTCATCGGCTTCTGCCCTGCCCTGCGCAGGTCGTCGTAGAGACTGGTGAGCTCGACCGCCCTCTTGACCTGGCCGTGTACGACCTGGGTGCCGACGCCACGCTTGCGGACCAGCAGCCCCTTGTCGACGAGGTACTGGATGGCCTGGCGGATGGTCGGGCGCGAAAGCCCCAGCTGGTCGGCGAGCTGAATCTCGTTGTCGAGCCGGGATCCCGGTAGCAGCTCGCCTGTCTGGATCGCCTCCGCGATCCGCTCGGCCACCTGGAAGTACAGGGGGACAGGGCTCGACCGATCGAGGTCGATGTCCAATCTCGTCGCAGTCACGGTCAAATGGTATCTGACGTCAGAATGTCCTGACCAATGGTCGACTCAGGCCGGCTCGCCGGGCCGCCCGTCCGATAACGAGAATATGTCGGACACCTCATCAAGGTAAGAATGTCTTGACAAGCTGTTCACGTGATGTTCATTGTTGAGCCCATCGCGGCGCCGAGTCGGGGCTCTGGGCGGCGCCTACGACCCCGATGGGCAAGAGGAGTGACGCTACCGTGAGGCGTACCAGGAAGATCATCTCTATGGCGCTGCTGGCGCTTGCCGCCGCGGCTCCCCGGTCCGAGGTATCGCTCCACTACGTTTTCCGCGGTGGGTTCCTCTTTTCGCCCGCTGTCCGAGCACGAAGGAAGACGTATGGAAATTTGGAT
>NZ_JBEXUE010000232.1:0-15668 GCF_040614275.1 Streptosporangium sp. NPDC006013 | reverse complement strand
GGTGAGCGTGGTCCCGTCGGCGTACCTGAAGCTGACGCGGACCTCGCGCTCGGTCTTTGCCCCGGCACCGGGATCGCCGGGGGCCGGGTGCGGCCGCCGGAGCGCGGGAAGTTCCGAGTCGCCCGGATTCAGGAGGTGCTCTCGGCGACGGCGTGCAGGGCCGGCGGGTACGACCTCAGGCCGAGGCCCGCGATACCCGCCGGGAGCACCGGTGTCGTGAAGCTCACCGGGCGATCTCCCGGTAGGCGGCTTCGAGAAGCTCCTCCGAGGGGTCGGACAGCGGGGACACCTTCGCCAGGTCGTCCAGGAGGACGAAGCGCAGCGTGGCACCGCGGCTCTTCTTGTCGAGGCGCATGTGGTCGCGGAGCTCGGGCCAGGCCTCGCGGCGGTAGGCGGTGGGCAGCCCGACCGAGGTCAGAATGGACCTGGTCCGCTCCACGAGGTCGGTACCGATCCTGCCGTCCAGATGAGACAGCTCGGCCGCGTAGACCATGCCGATCGCGACGGCCTCGCCGTGGCGCATCCGGTACCGCTCGACGCGCTCGATGGCGTGGGCCAGGGTGTGGCCGTAGTTGAGGATCTCCCGCAGGCCGCCCTCGCGCAGGTCGGCGCCGACGACGTCGGCCTTGACCTGGATCTTGCGCTCGATCAGCTCGCGGGTGTGCCGCCCCTCGGGGAGCCTGGCCCCCTCGGGGTCGTCCTCGATGAGCGAGAGGATCTTCGGGTCCGCGATGAAACCACCCTTGATGATCTCCGCGAGGCCGCCCACGTAGTCGTCGCGGGGCACCGAGACCAGGGTGGCCAGGTCGCACAGGACCCCCGCCGGCGGGTGGAAGGACCCGACCAGGTTCTTGCCCTCGGGGGTGTTGATACCGGTCTTGCCGCCCACGGCCGCGTCGACCATGCCGAGCAGTGTCGTCGGCACCTGCACCACCTTGACACCGCGCAGCCAGGTGGCGGCGGCGAACCCCGCCAGGTCGGTGGTCGCCCCCCCACCGACGCCGACCACGGCGTCGGATCGGGTGATGCCCGCGCGGCCGAAGGCCGACCAGAGCTCTGCGGCCACCTCGACGGTCTTGGCGCGCTCGGCGTCGGGCACCGGCAACGGGACCACCTCGTACCCGGCCGCCTCGATCGCGCCGCAGACCGGGCGGGCGATCTCCGGCAGGCTCCCGGGGTGGATCACGGCGACGGTGCCGACCTTCGGCCCGAGCAGGCCGGGCAGCTCGCCGAGCACTCCGGTGCCGACCACCACGTCGTACGGGCTCTCGCCGGCGACCTTGATCCTGGAGATCGTCATGGCTCCAGGCCTCTCACGATCTCGTCGACGATCTGGCCGGGCTCGCGCTCGTCGGTCACCACGACGATCCTGGCCAGCTTCTCGTAGATGGGACGACGGGCGTCCATCAGTTTCTTCAGCTGGCTGCGCGGGTTCAGCACGAGCAACGGCCGCGCCGAGGCCAGGCCCACCCGCTGGACGGCGTTGGAGAGACCGACCTCCAGGTAGACCACCGGATGCTCGGCCAGCAGCTCGCAGGTGGCCTCGGCGAGGATCGCGCCGCCACCGAGAGAGAGCACGCCGTCGTGCTCGGCCAGCGCCCGCCGTACGGCGTCGGCTTCCAGCTCGCGGAAGATCTCCTCGCCGTCCTCGATGAAGATGTCGCTCACCGGCTTGCCCGCCGTGAGCTCGACGTCGGTGTCGGTGTCGCGGAAGGCGACCCCGAGCCGGTTGGCCAGGAGCTGTCCGATGGTCGACTTGCCCGACCCCGGAGGGCCGATCAGTACTGCACGGGGACTCATCCGGCCTCCTTGGACCGCGGCTCGCCGGCCTGGCGCCCGCTCACTTGATCACCAACGAGGAGAGGTAGCCGGACAGGTTGCGGGCGACCTCCTCGACGGAGTCTCCGCCGAACTTCTCGATCGCGGCGTCGGCCAGGATCAGCGCCACCATGGCCTCGGCGACGATCGCGGCGGCCGGGACCGCGCACACGTCCGAGCGCTCGTGGTGGGCCTTGGCCGCCTCACCGGTCAGCACGTCGACGGTGGCCAGCGCCCTGGGGACCGTGGAGATCGGCTTCATCGCCGCGCTGACGCGCAGCGGCTCGCCGTTGGTCATGCCGCCCTCGACACCACCGGCCCGGTTGGTGATCCGGCGGATGCCGTCCGCGGTGTTCTCGATCTCGTCGTGGGCCAGGGAGCCGGGGCGGCGGGCCGTCTCGAAGCCGTCGCCGACGGCGACACCCTTGATCGCCTGGATGCCCATCAGGCCGGCCGCGAGGCGGGCGTCGAGCCGGCGGTCCCAGTGGGTGTAGCTGCCCAGGCCCGGTGGCAGGCCGTAGGCGACCACCTCGACGACGCCGCCGAGGGTGTCGCCGTCCTTGTGCGCCCTGTCGATCTCGGCGACCATCGCCGCGCTGCCCTCCGGATCGGCGCAGCGCACCGGGTCGGCGTCGATCGCCGCCAGGTCACCGGGGCCGGGGATGACGCCAGGGGTGGTCGCCGCCCCGCCGATCGAGACGACGTGGCTGACGATGTCGACGCCGAGGGCCTGCTTGAGGAAGCTCCGCGCCACCTGGCCGAGCGCGACACGGGCCGCGGTCTCCCGGGCGCTGGCCCGGTCGAGCACCGGGCGGGCGTCGTCGAAGCCGTACTTCTGCATGCCCGCGAGGTCGGCGTGGCCGGGGCGGGGGCGGGAGCGCGGCGCGTTGCGCGCCTGTCCCTCCAGCACGGCCGGGTCGACGGGGTCGGCCGCCATGACCGTCTCCCACTTGGGCCACTCGGTGTTGCCCACCCGGATGGCGACGGGACTGCCGAGCGTGCGGCCGTGGCGGACCCCGCCCACGACGGTGACGACGTCCTGCTCGAACTTCATCCGTGCCCCGCGGCCGTAACCGAGGCGGCGACGGCGCAGCGCCTCGTCCAGCTGGGCGGTGGTCACCTCCACCCCCGCGGGCAGGCCTTCCAGGATCGCGACGAGTTCGGGGCCGTGAGACTCTCCGGCGGTCAACCAACGCAACATGCTGACAAGTCTTCCACGTGTCGCCCACTGGAATGGCCCCGGTTCACGGAGTGAGACATCCGCCGGCGGTCAGAGCGCGGTGAGGACCGCGGCGAGGGCGCCGATGGCCATGAAGGGGCCGAAGGGGATCTCGCTCTTGCGGCCCGCGCGGCGCAGGACCATCAGGGCGGCCCCGTAGACGCCCCCGGCCACCAGGCCGAGGAAGGTCCCGGCGACCAGGGTGTCCCAGCCCAGCCAGCCGAGGGCGGTGCCCAGGCTCGCCGCGAACTTGACGTCGCCCAGCCCCATTCCCGCCGGATTGATCAGGAGCAGCACCAGGTAGAAGCCCGCCAGGGCGAGGCCGCCGAGACCCGCGCCGAGCAGATCGCCGAGGCGGCCGTCGACGAGGGCCGACGCGGCGAGCGGTACGGCGGTTCCCAGGTAGGCGGCCAGGGTGAGCCGGTCGGGCAGCCGGTGGACGGCGGCGTCGACGAAGGACAGGGCGACGGCGACCACCGCCAGCCCGCCGAAGGCGAGCAGTTCTCCGGCCCGCCCGGCCGGGGTGGTCACCGCCTGGGCCGGTACGCCGGGCCAGAGCGCCCGCAGCGCGAGAGCGGCCAGCACCACCGCGGTGGTCACCTCCACGGCCCCCGCCACCGGCCGGGGCCGCCCGGACCGCTCCCCGTCGGGCCCCGAGTGGCGGGCCACCACGCGCCGCGTCCACAGCCCGATCACCGCCCCCGACGCGGCCGCCGCCAGGGCCGGGAGGAGCGGCGCCGCCACGAGGCTCACGAGACCACCACCGCCCCGAAGACCCGGGGGCGCCTGACGGTACGAGGCGGGCTGGGGGGCCGGTGTGCCGGCTCGGCGTACTCGCTCACGGAGCGACCATAATCCGCGAACCCCGGCCCCGCCGGGGATCTGAGGGCTCGAAGTGACCTCGAAGGTCATTGACGGGACTCGCGATGATCACAGAGGCTGTACCCGATCCCTATATCCGGAGGGACGGTGCGCATGGACACGGATCGCTTCAGCAAGCTGCCCGCGGTCATCGCGTCATTCGTTCTCCTTCCGGTGCTGCTCGAACTCCTCGCCTGGTACATCGAGGGCGAGGAGTACGACGTGGCCCGCGCGGCCACCGTGGTCTCGGTGATCGTGATGCTCGCCCTCATCTCCACCGTGCTCGGCCGGATCAGGGCGCGGCTGCCGGTGCTGATGGTGATCGCGCTGACCGGCACCGCGGCGGTCGAGGTGGTGCTGGGCTTCGTGGCGGCGTTCGGCCCCGTGCTCTGGCGGGGCGGGCTGCCCGGCGAGCTGCACGGCCTGGTCACCACGGGGGTGAGCGCGTTCGCCGTCGTCACCGGCGTCTACCTGCTGATCCAGTATCGCCGGGGCCTCTATCTCCCGTACCTGGAGGCCGGGATGGGCCCGCTGCCCACCGCCACCAAGCGCAGGGTGATCGGCGAGTCGGAGATCCTGATCCGTACCCTGCCGGGCATCGGCCCCTCGGTGGAGAAGGCGCTGACCAGCTGCGTCGCCATGGTCGACCAGGAGGACCTGCACTTCGTGGCCTACTTCGGCGACCAGCGGTGCTGCTTCTACACCGACGTGCTCGACGACGCGGACCTGGCCCACTTCTTCCACGACACCGACCCGGAAGAGCGCCGAAGGGTCTATCTCAAGGCGGGCAACCAGCTCAACTGGCTCACCCAGCGGCTCAACCAGCAGCTGCGCCGGCTGGAGGGCGGCGCCCTGATCCGCACGGTCCTCGACGTGGAGCGCGGGGCCATGTTCTTCTACTGGATCGACGAGACCCGTTACCTGATCGGGGTGACGCTGGACCAGCGCAAGGTCGACGTCTCCGACGACAAGCTGGCCAAGCTCGTGGACACGATCCGCGGGCACTTCACCCTTCCGCCGATCAACCAGCGACAACGCCCCGCGAGACCTCAGGGGCACCTGCGATCCATCCCCGGGAGTGAGCGGTGGCCCGAATCGGGCTCTTGATCGTCGTGGTCGGCCTCGGCTGGCTGGCCGCCGACCTGGGCGACCTGCATGATCTGGAACACTCAAGCGCGTACGTGCTGTTCAGCAGCCTGCTGCTGGCGATCGGCCTGTACGGCAGCACGCACGGGATCGACCGCGCCGAGGCCAGGGAGCACTCCCGGCTGATCGTGCTCGCGGTCACCGTCGGGGTGCTGCTCAAGACGGCGTTCATCGCCGGTGTCGTCTACCTCGTCTCGGGCGACCCCCGGGCACTGATCATGGCGGTGGTGGTCGCCCAGATCGACCCGCTCTCGGTCGCCGGGGTGATGCGGAACAGCCGGCTCTCAAGCCAGGCGAAGACGATCCTCGGGGCGTGGTCCTCCTTCGACGACCCGGTGACGATCATCCTGGCCGTCTACGCGGCGGCGCTGGTCAGCGGCTCGGGAGGGGGCGGCCTGTCGGCCTCGTACTTCGCCGACCTGGGGTTGAACGCGCTGTTCGCGGCCGGGATCTACCTGCTCTGGCGGCTGATCAGGAACGCCCCGCCGGTGCTGACCTACCTGACGGCGGCCGGGGCCGTCGTGTCGGCCGCGTGGAGTTCCCTCATGCTCGGCCTGGCGACCGCCGGGCTCTACCTGCGCATGCCCGACGCGCGCTGGCTGGGGCGGGCGGTGAGCGTGGCGTTCGCGCTGTCGGCGTTCCTGATGGGCCTGCTGCTCGTCGGCGGGACGAACATGGGCATGGGGGTGCTGCTCGGGCTGGCCGCGTACGCCGCGCAGATGGTCGCCGCGCTGGTGCTCACCCACGGCCTGCCGCTGATCGACCGGGTGCACCTGGGGCTCGCCCAGCAGAACGGCGTGACCGCGGTGATCCTCGCCCTGGTCTTCGAGCGCGACTTCGGCGGGTTCGTCGCCGTGATCGCCCCGGCGATTCTGACGGTCAACCTCGTCCACGCGGTGGCCAACCGAACCGCCGACGCCTGGGAGGCTCGGCGATCTCTTCCATCCGTGCCACTGTGACCTCGGGGCCCAGCTCGTCAAGGGTGCCCGACTCGACCGCGGCGAGTGCCCGCAGCAGAGCACCTTCGATCACGAAGGGCACCGGGCCCGCGACGTCGATCACCACCGCGGCGGTGTTCTCGTGCACCGCCGCCTGGCAGACCTGAAGGATGGTGGCCTGGATGGGCCTGGCGTCCCGGCGCCACCTCCGCAGCGGCTCCATCCCGGTGAAGGAGAGCACCGCCTCGCGCCCGTCCGCACCGACGAGCTTCGGCAGGGCCATCTCGCTCTCCTTCTCCTGCCGCAACCCGTGCTCGCCGATCTCCGACTCCTTCAGCAGGGCGACCACGGGCACGAGCAGCCGTGTCCCGCTCAGCGCGGCGACGACCGCACCGGCCTCCGCCTCCCCCGCGGCGAAGGCGGCGAGCGCGGATGTCACGGCGGCGTCGGCGGCGCCGTCGTCGCCGGGGACCAGGGGCTGCGGAATACTCGGCACGAACCGGGAGCCTACCCGCGGTGGCGCTCGGGGAGGATTTCCGCCCCACCCGAGCGCGCACCCGTCAGCCGAGGTCGGCGATGGCGGCCACCGGACCGCCGCCGCTCGGGCCCTGGTGGACCGCGGCGACCGAGACGAACACGGCCGGGTCACCGGTGACGCTGGCCGCGACGCCGCCCACGGTGGCCTTGATCTGGCGGTGCCAGTGCACGTCCGAGTCGTCGAGCATGATGTTGCGGCGGCCCCGCACGCTGCCCGACGGGTCGGCCTCGCACTTCATGAAGACGTTGACCAGCCGGTCCCCCAGGTCGGACGGGTGGGGGCGGTCGGGCAGCTCGATGCCACTGGAGCGGATGGCCTCCCAGATGCCGTCGGCGTCCAGCGCGTCCCGCATGACCGAGTGGCCGATCCGGTAGCGGCCACCGATGCCCCGTACGTTGCCGACGACCACGATCTGGGCCCGGTCCAGCTCGACGCCGGAGGAGCACGAGGCGACGGAGGAGTAGAGCGACAGGTCGCGGTGGATCTGGTCGGCGGCGGGCATCTCGATCTCACCGAGCGCGACGGCGATGCCGAGCGCGGTGGTGGAGTTGGAGATGTCCATCGACGGGCCGGTGTCCTCGATCACCACGTCCTTGCCGCGCGACTTGGCGTCGTTGATCGTGGACAGGGTGAGCAGCGGGGTCTTGGTCTGGACGTAGTGGACGTCGGCGGGATCGTCGATCCCGGCGAGCTTCATGGCCTCACGCACTCCGGCGGCCACCTTCTCCACCATCGCGGGCCGGCCGATGTCCTCGGGCAGGATCACATCGCTCATCGCGATGCCGACGCTCACCCGCGGCTCGTCGCTCGGCTCGGCGTTCGCCGTGGTGGCGAAGATCGTGGCATGCGGGCTGAGCACGCCGTCGGTGCCCCCCGACCACACCAGCGGCACGCTCTCGGGGGAAGGATGTCCCTTGGCCTCCAGCACCTCGCGAAAGGCCCTGTCGGCCAGGATCCGGGTGTAGTCGTTCACCCCGCCGTTGCCCTCGGTCTTGCCGATCACCGCGAGCACCCGGTGCGCCTCGATCACCCCGTCGTCGATGAGCCGGGCCAGCCCGGAGGCGTCGGTCACGCTCTCGATGGGCACCTTGCGCACTTCAATGGGTTCCGGCATCCCTGCCACCTTTCAATCGCGTCGTGTTCACTTTCGCACCACGGTGCCGCTCTCGCCGGTGAGCGCCGCCCCGATGTTCTCCAGGGAGGTGATCACCGACCGGTCGCCGCCCTGCTCGACGAAGCGCAGCGCGGCCTCGACCTTCGGCCCCATGCTGCCGCCGGCGAAGTGCCCGGCGGCGTGTAGTACGCGCAACTCGGCCGCGGTGACGGCGCCCAGGGGTCTGGCCTGGGCCGTGCCGAACCCGACGACGGCCCCGGGGACGTCCGTCGCGATGACCAGGACCGTGGCCCGCACGTCCCGGGCGAGCACCGCCGCCGCCAGATCCTTGTCGATCACGGCCTCGATCCCGCCCAGCCGCCCTTCGGCGTCGCGCGCCACCGGCACGCCGCCACCACCCGCGGCCACGACGGTGAAGCCCGCGGCCACCAGCGCGGCGATCGCGGGGGCGTCGAGGATCTCCAGCGGCTCGGGGGAGGCCACCACGCGGCGCCAGCCCCGGTCGAAGCGGCGCCAGGTCTGCCCGAGCTCCTCGAAACGACGGGCCTCCGCCTCGCTGAAGTAGCGGCCGATCGGCTTGACCGGGTCCTGGAAGGCCGGATCGGCGGGGTCGACGAGCGTGCGGGTGACCACGACGGCCGCGCGGCCGTCGAGCGCGTTGAGGACGAGGGTGCCTATGGTGGCCTGCGTCTGTGCCCCGCACCAGTCGAGCGGCACCGGGGGCACGACGTGCGCGGCGAGCTGGTTCTTCAGGATCAGGTTGCCGACCTGGGGGCCGTTGCCATGGGTGAGGGTCACCTGGTGGCCGTCCGCGATGAGCGCGGTGACATGGCGGACGGCCTGCTCGACCGCGCGGCGCTGGTCGCCGGGTGAGGCCCCGCCGTCGGGCCCCGTCATCGCGTTGCCACCGAGCGCGATCAGTACTCGTTCACCCACAGGCTGACGCTAACGGCCCCCACGCCTCGTCTCATGGGCACTCACTGCCCAAGGAAGGCCAACTCTTCGACACAATCCGCCAGCCGAGCGGTCTCCGGAGGCGTAGACGCCCCCGGCTGTGGCGGCGGGAGAGGGCGTTCCCCGGCCCCGCTTGTTGCGAGAGTGCCAACTTTGCGACGGCAACAGGCGCGGGCAGGGCATAGCTCCGGTGCGGGATGGCGAGAAAGGCTCTTGTCCGGCGTTCTTTCTGAGGAGAGATCGAGTGGGGCAACTCCGTCTCGGCCACATCATCGTGATCGTCCTGTGTGTCGTGACGGGGTTCGCGGTGCTCACCGTCGCGGCCGGCACGCTCACCGGCGGGCGGTCCGCGTCCCCGCCGCCCAAGGTGGACATGGTCGCCGAGGCCGGACGGCTGGCCTCGGAAGGACTGTCGAAGGCCAACGACTTCGACTGCCGGCCCCGCCAGGACGCGCCGTACCCGGTGGTGCTCGTCCACGGCGCGAGAAGCACGGGGGCGGCGACCTGGCCCGTCGCGGCCCCCTACCTGAGCAAGCAGGGCTACTGCGTCTTCGCCCTCGACTACGGCTGGAGCAACTCGATCAGGCGCTCGGCCCGGACGCTGGGGGACTTCGTGGACGGGGTGCTCCAGGCCACCGGGGCCGAGAAGGTGGCGATCGTCGGGCACAGCCTCGGGGGGATCGTCCCCCGGGCGTACATGCGCTCGGAGGGCGGGGCGGGCAAGGTGTCCGAGCTGGTCACCCTGGGGGCGCCGCACCACGAGCTGACCGGGGAGCTGCGCAGGAGCTGCGGCGGGGAGACGGTCTGCGACGAGCTCCACTCGGACTCGGCCCTGATGAAGGAGCTCAACACCCCCTCCATGGTCGAGCCCGGCGTCGACTACACCGCGCTCGGGCTGAAGGCCGAGCAGGAGGCCGCCTCGACCTTCGTCGAGGGGCCGCCCGAGCAGGTGACCAACCGGATGCTCCAGGACGACTGCCCGCTCAAGGGGATCATCGAGGGTGCCATCGGGCACAACCTGGAGGCGTTCGATCCGGTGATGCTCTCCTATGTCAACAAGGCGCTGGAGACTCCCGGGCCGATGCCTCGCGGCTACCGGCCGGACTGCTTCGCGCTCATCCTCTGATCGGCTCGTTCATCCCGCGAGCAGCCGGGTGATCTCCCCGACCACCGGCGCGCGCTGCGGCTGCAGGTAGAAGTGGTCGCCGGGAAAGACCGTGAGGGAGAAGTCGGTGATCGTGCGGGCCTCCCACGACTTGGCCTGGGCCGGGGTGACCTCCGGGTCCGCGTCGCCGACGAGAGCGGAGATCGGGGTGTGCAGCGGGGGTCCCGGGCGATGGCGGTAGGCCTCGACCAGCCGGAAGTCGGCGCGGATGTAGGGCAGGACGATCTCGCGCATCGCCCGGTGGGAGAGGATCTCCGCCTCGGTACCGCCGAGCTTGGCCAGCTCGGCGACGAGGCGGTCGTCGTCGTAATCCGAGATCGCGATCCTCTCCCGGGGATCGTGCGGTGCCCTCGCCCCGGACACCAGCAGCCGCGCCGGGGCGAGTCCCCTGGCCTCCAGGCGGCGGGTGACCTCGTAGGCGAGCATCGCTCCCATACTGTGCCCGAACAGCGCGAAACGCCGGTCCAGCAGCGGCGACATCGCCTCGGTCACCAGGTCGGCCAGCGTGTCCATGTCCTCCGGCGACGGTTCTCCGAACCGGTCCGCCCTGCCCGGCAGCTGCGTCGCGTGGAGCTCGACGGAGTCGGGTAGCAGCGCGGGCCAGTCCCGGTAGGCGGTGGCCGACCCGCCCGCGTGCGTGAAGCAGAACAGCCGCGTGGTCGCCCACGGGCGGGGGGAGGCGCAGCGCAGCCAGGTCATGCGTTTCCTCCGCGCGCTCGGCCGCTCACTGTTCCACTGCCCTGATCAGGCTGTTGGGCCGCATGTCGGTCCAGTTGGCCTCGATGTGGTCCAGGCAGGCCTGCCTGGAGTCCTCACCGAAGGCGACGGTCCAGCCCGCCGGGATCTCCGACCAGGCGGGCCAGAGAGAGTACTGGCCCTCGTCGTTGATCAATGCCAGATAGACGCCCTCGGGGTCCTCGAATGGGTTGCTGCTCACTCTGTGTCCTCTCTGAGAAGGGCGGCGATCTCCGCGATGGGCCCGGGACTCAACATGTTCGCATGGTCGCAGGCGACCTGGTGATCATGGATGGCGCCGGTGACGTACGGCTTCCAGTCGGCGGCCGTGGGACCGCCCTCCTCGTGGCCGTGAGCCGCGGTCACGAAGAGCACATCCCCCTCGAACATCCTCGGCGCGTACTCCTCGGAAATCTTCACACCGTTCCGGTAGTTCCGGTAGACCGCCGTCAGCGTCCGCTCGTCCAGCGTGGCGTACGGGCCGCCCTGCTCGCGCAGGAACTCCACGACGTCGCCGATCTCGCCCGGCCCGTCGTAGTCGATGGCCGAGAGCAACTCGACCAGCACGTCACGCTCGTCCGGGTTGATCTCCTGGCCCGGGTAGGAGTCGAGCAGCGCCAGCAGCGCGACCTCCTCCCCTCGCTCGCGCAGCTCCACGGCCATGGCGTGGGCGATCAGGCCGCCCATGGACCAGCCCGCCAGCCGGTACGGCCCGTGCGGCCGGACCTGGAGCAGGCGCTCCAGGTAGTCCAGGGCCATCGCCTCGATCGACGGGGCCACGTCGCCGCCGAACTGCTCGGCGCCGCGCACCGGTTGCGGCGCACGACCGGGGTGGCGCTCATCGGGCTGCGACCGTTTCACGACGCCCACGCCGAGGCCGACCACCTGGTACGGCATGCACTCGGTACGCGCGCCTATACCGCGGCCTTCGAGCGGGGGGCCAGGCGTGAGAGTGTCATCGACCTCACCTGCGTGCCCCCGTGACGAGGCCCCGCCCACCCGCGCGGGCCCCCGCCTGACCTGACCGCCGCCGGGTTGAGCTGTCAGCCGTTCGCTGATTCCCGATGTTCGTCGGTGAGAATCGGCGGAACCACCGCGTTGCCGTTGTCCCCGTAGGTACCGGCCCTGTGCCCCTGCAGCCGAACCTTGACCCCCCGGCCGTTCCCCCAGGTGTCGGTGACGCGGATGGATCCGGAGACCGAACCCCTGGAGTTCCACTCCGCGTCACGGGCCAGGGGGAACCACGGGAGGAGCGGGATCGTTGGACGAGGTGATCGACTCATCGTCTTCGGCCGATACGGCCGGCGACCCCCCTTGGGAGTGCGACATGGCAGTGACCGGCATCATCTCCGCCCTCATCGTCGGCATCGTGATCGGAGCACTCGGTCGTCTGGTGGTCCCGGGACGCCAGTCCATCCCGATCTGGCTGACCATCGTGATCGGCATCGTCGCCGCGTTCATCGGCACCGCCATCGCCACGGTGCTGGGGGTGGCCGACACCCGGGGAATCGACTGGATCGAGCTGGGCCTCCAGGTCGCGGTGGCCGCCGGCGGCGTGGTGACCGCGGTGAAGATGTACGGCAGGCGGCAGATCCGCTGACCTGTTCCGGGCGCCCCGCCCCGTCTCTCCCACCGGCTCACGTTCACCGGGCCCGGCAGCGGGGCTCCGCAGCGAGGACCTCGAACCGGTGAGGGGATTCCGCCATCGCACTGGCGGGGGCCGAGCAGGTCATCCAGGCCGATCCTGCGGTAGAACTCGGCGCGAACCCGGTCACCGACGGCGTTGACCACCTCGGCGCCGTCGTCTGTCCGAATGTCGAGTTCAGATGATTCCGCCGTTGACCCGGAGCACCTGGCCGTTGACCCAGCGGGCGGGGCCCGCCAGGAAGGCGACGGCCTCGGCGATGTCGGCGGGCCGGCCCAGCCGCTCCAGTGGCGGCTGGGCGGCCATCCTGGCGACGGTCTCCTCGTCCTTGCCCTTCAGGAAGAGGTCGGTGGCGGTGGGCCCGGGGGCGACGGTGTTGACGGTGATGTCCCTGCCACGCAGTTCGCGGGCCAGGATGAGGGTCAGGCCCTCGACGGCCCCCTTGGACGCGACGTAGGCGCCGTACCCGGGAAGGGCCAGCCCGATGACCGAGGTGGAGAAGGTGATCAGGGCACCCCCTCGGCGCAGCCGCCGTGCGGCCTGTTGGGCGACGGCGAAGGTGCCGCGTACGTTGACGCGCAGTATGCGGTCCAGCACGTCCAGGTCGAGCTCGGCGAGCGGGGTGGGCGGGTTCATGATCCCGGCGGCGTGGACCACCACGTCGACGCCGCCGAAGGCCTGTTCCGCAGCGTCGAAGAGCGCGGCGACCGCCTCGGTGTCGCCGACGTCGGCGCGGACGGCGAGTGCCTGGCCGCCCTTGCCGACGACCTCCTGGACCGCGGCCTGACCCTCGGCGTCGTTGCTCGCGTAGTTGACCACGACGGCGTATCCGTCGACGGCGAGCCGGTCCACGACCTGGCGTCCGATGCCGCGTGAGCCTCCGGTGACGATGGCGACGCGGGCTGCCGTGCTGCTCATGATCGTTCACTCCTTCAGGAATTTGTGTACACTGTGTATATACATGGCTATAGACATAATGTCCATATATTTCCTGGAGGTAGTCGGTGACGCAGTCCCCTGAACCCATCCGGCGCGGACGCGGCCGCCGACCGGCCGCCGAGGTGCGACGTGAGATCCTGCGTGCGGCCGGTGAACTCCTGCTCACCGAGGGGATGGCCGCCTTCACCATCGAGAAGGTCGCGGCGCTGGCGGGGGCGAGCAGGGTGACGCTCTACAAGTGGTGGCCCTCCAAGGGGGCGCTGGCGCTCGACGGCTACTTCGACGCCGTCGGCCCTACCCTGGCCTTCCCCGACACCGGCGACATCGCCGCCGACCTCACCGCGCAACTGCGGGCCTTCGTCCACCTGATGCGCGACACCCGGGCCGGGCGCGTGATGCCGGAGCTCGTCGGCCACGCCCAGACCGATCCCGAGCTGTCGGCGCTCCTTCGCGAGCGCTACTCGGCACCGCGCAGAGCACTCGCCGTCGAGGCACTGGAGCGCGCCAGGCAGCGCGGGCAGCTACGCGAGGACGTCGACCCCGAGGTGGTCGTCGACCAGCTCTGGGGCGCCTGCTACCACCGCCTTCTCATCCCCGACCAGCCCCTCACCGACGAGTTCGCCGAGGCCCTCGTCAGGAACCTGCTGGCCGGGATCGGCCGCCGATGACCCGTCTCCCCATCCGGCCCGAAGCTCCTGGCTGAGCTCTCGTCTCGTCCTCCGTGGACGTCGAACTCAACGACGAGTTCCAGGTGGCCATGATCCCTAGCGGGCGCCCCACCCCATTGGGCTAGGAGGGCTGGTCGTACGCCTGCCGTACCTCGTCCGTTCCGCCCCTCAGCTGAGGACGGCGTCCAGCAGGAGGGAACCCGCGCCGAGGAGGGCGGCATCGGGGCCGCCACGGGTGACGGCGATCTCCAGGTCGCGGGTGGCCAGCGGGAGGCAGCGCTCGTAGACGGCGGCGCGGATGGAGGAGATCAGCGGCTCGGCGGTGGAGAGGCTGCCACCGACGACGATGGCGTCGGGATTGAGGAAGTTGACCAGGACGGTGAGCACCTCGCCGATGAGGCGGCCCGCGTTCCTGACCAGGGCGGTGGCCTCGGGCACGCCGTCCTCGACCAGGGCGACGACGTCGCCCGGGCGTCGCGTCGCGATGCCGAGCTCGGACAGGGCGCCCATGAGCGCGGCGCCGCTCGCGTAGGCCTCCAGGCAGTCGGGGTGGCCGCACGAGCACATGGTGGAGGAGTCGGTCCTGACCCGGACGTGGCTGATGTCGCCGGCCGCGCCCCTGCCCCGGTGCAGGCGTCCGTCGACGATCACGCCGCACCCTATGCCGCTGCCGGCCTTCAGCACCATGAGGTTGTCGCATCCGGGCCATGAGCGGGCCTCGCCGACGGCCAGGAGGTTGGCGTCGTTCTCCACGAGCACCGGCAGGTCGTAGTGCGCGCCGAGATGCTCGGCGACGGGAAAGTTGTGCCAGCCGGGCATGCGCGAGGGAGACACTACCCGGCCGCTGGCGGGGTCGACGGGGCCGGGTATGCCGGTGCCGACGCCTCGCAGGGGGGCGCCGGGCGGGCCGTGGGTCAGCAGCAGCTCGTCGAACGAGGCGGCCATCCAGTCGAGGGTCGCCTCGGGACCGAGCGCTATGTCGCAGGCGCGCTCCTCGACGACGAGGGGGGCGCCGCTGAGGTCGAGTAGGCCGAAGCGGGCGTGGTGCGCCCCGAGGTCGGCCACCGCGAGCAGGCCGGCGGCCGGGCTGACCCGCAGCCGCCGGGGCCGCCGCCCGCCCCTGGAGGTGCCCGAGCCCTCCTCGACGAGGAGCCCGGTGTCGATCAGCTCCTCGACGCGCAGGGAGACGCTCGACGCCGCCAGGCCGGAGATGCGGGCCAGCTGGGCGCGCGACTCGGCGTGGCCGGTGGCGACAAGACGCAGAAGGTCGCCCTGCGCTCCCCGCACCAGCAGCCGCTCTTTGCCTGACATGAACTAGAGGAATACCACGTCTGTACTTACTACGGCAACGTGTTGACTTCCGTAAGAATCATCTATTACCTTCCGCTTTGTCTTCGATTTCGAAGGAAGATGGCAATGATTCAGGTCAAAGGGTTGAACAAGTGGTTCGGCGATCATCACGTGCTGCGCGACATCGACCTTGATGTGACGCGAGGCGAGGTCGTCGTGGTGGTCGGCCCCTCGGGGTCGGGCAAGTCCACGCTGTGCCGCTGCCTCAACCGGCTGGAGCCCGCCGGGTCCGGAGACATCCTCGTCGACGGCGTACCCGCCCCCGTGGAGGGCCGGGAACTGGCCAGGCTCCGGGCCGATGTCGGCATGGTGTTCCAGTCGTTCAACCTCTTCCAGCACAAGACCGTGCTGGAGAACATCGTGCTCGCGCCGATGAAGGTCCGGGGCGACTCCCGCGCCGAGGCCGAGGCGTCGGCGCGGGATCTGCTGGCGCGCGTCGGCATCGCCGAGCAGGCGGGAAAGCTGCCCGCGCGGCTGTCCGGTGGGCAGCAGCAGCGGGCCGCCATCGCCCGCGCGCTGGCCATGCGGCCCAAGGTGATGCTCTTCGACGAGCCCACCTCCGCACTCGACCCGGAGAT
>NZ_JBEXUE010000231.1:0-15704 GCF_040614275.1 Streptosporangium sp. NPDC006013 | reverse complement strand
TCCCGATGACCGCGGACTACGTCAACGCGGGCATCCTCGGCGGCCCGGAGAACACGATGATCGGCAACATCATCCAGACCGAGTATCTGGTCAGACTTCGGGACCAGGTTGCGGCGCGGGACGACGATCCGCGCGGCCAGGGTCCCGTGCCCCGCGTCCGAGATCACGGACCGTTCCGGGTCGAGGGTCTCGTCACCACGGCCGCGCGCGGGGTCGCCGAGGACTGCGTGGATCACGTACTCGTTGCCGTCGTCGTCCACCCCGGCCGCGTCGGTGCCCAGCACGCAGGGAAGGCCGCCTGCCGGAGTGACGGCACCGCGCAGCGTCCACACGTCGTGGTGGTTGAGCGAGGCGGCCCGCACCGTGATCGGCACCCAGCCGTCCGGCGGTACCGGTTCGGGGCGCTCTCCGACGGACAGGGCACTGACGGGGTCGTCGGCCGACGTGGCGTGCGCGAATGCGGCGAGCATCGGGGGGCTCCCTGGGTGGTCGAGGAGAAAGTTCTCGACATCATACCAACTGGCCGGTACGATTCTGGATATTCAACGCCTCGAATGTTCGAGGGATTCCACACCATCGCTGTGTGAGCGTCTGTGCTGAGGAGGATTGGATGACGACCGACTTCGGCGATAAACGGCTCGAGGACTTTCGCGCCGAACTGCGACAGTGGTTGAGTGAGCATCGGCGGCCGGCACTCGCGTCGATGGGTGAGTACGAGCTGGAGCGCGAAGCCTGGCGGAACCCTGAGTCGCCGCTCCACGAGGACTTCCTGGCCTGGGAGAAGGCGTCGCTGGAAGCCGGGTTGGTCTGTCCGCACTGGCCCGTGGAGTACGGCGGCCGTGGACTGGACGACCTGGAGATGGCCGTCCTCGCCGAGGAGTTCGCACGCGCGGACATGCCGCGCGTGACCCGGGGGATGGGGGAGCGCCTCGCCGGTCCGGCCATCCTCGCGCACGGCACCCCCGAGCAGAAGGCGTACTTCCTGCCGCGTGTCGTCAGCGGCGAGGACAGGTACTGCCAGGGTTTCTCCGAGCCCGATGCCGGTTCGGACCTGGCCGCCGTCGCCACCCAGGGCGTCGTGGAGGGTGACGAGATCGTCATCACCGGGCAGAAGATCTGGACATCCCGGGCACATCTCGCCGACACGTTGTTCCTGCTGTGCCGGACCGACCCGCACGCCCCCAAGCACAAGGGCATCTCCTACGTGCTCGTCCCCATGAAGGACAACGGGATCACGGTGCGGCCGCTGATCACCATGTCGGGTGAGGACGCGTTCTCCCAGGAGTACATCGACGGCGCCCGAGCTCCCTTGTTCAACGTCATCGGGGGCCTCAACAACGGGTGGCGGTCCGCGATGACCACCCTCGGCAGCGAGCGTGGCGCGGTGGCCGCCGTCCAGCACCTGGAGTACGAGAAGGAGTGGGAGGCCCTGGTCGAGCGGGCCAGGGAACTCGGCAGGGACGCCGATCCGCTCATCCGCCAGAAGCTGGCCTGGGCCTACTGCCAGGTGCACGTCATGAAGGCCACCGGCCAGCGGGTTCTCGCCACCCTCGCCTCCGGCGGGGAACTGGGCGCCGAGGCGTCGCTGACCAAGCTGGTCTGGAGCGAGTACCACCGGAAACTGGGCGAGATCGCCATCGACATCGAGGGCGCGGAGGCGCTGGTGCGTCCCTCGGGCGACGGCTACCGGGTGGGGCGCTGGCAGAAGACGTTCCTCACCAGCCGCGCTGAGACGATCTTCGCGGGAACGAGCGAGGTTCAGCGCCGGATCGTCGCCGAACGGGTACTCGGCCTGCCGAGGTCGTCCTAGCGTGGCGATCCTCGACAATGTGACCGGTGGCGCGCGGTCGGCGGCGGCACCGGCGACGCCGGACCTGAACACGCTCTTCCGGCCGCGCTCGGTCGCCCTCGTCGGTGCGACGGAACGTTCCATGTGGTCGGTCAACGCCTTCGAGAACCTGCGTCGCTACTCGCCGCGGATCGCGGTGCACTGCGTCAGCCCTTCGCGGGCGACCGTGCACGGTGTCACCGCGGCGGCCTCCCTCAGCGCGCTGGGAGAGGCGGTCGACCTGGCCTACATCATGTCCCCGCGCGACACCGTTCCCGACATCCTGCGCGAGGCGGCCGCGAACGGGATCGGCGGCGCCATCGTGCTCACCGCGGGATTCGGGGAGACGGACGACGGCCGAGCGCTACAGCGCGAGCTCGTCGCGGCGGTGGAGGAGACCGGCATCCACCTGCTGGGGCCGAACGGCAGCGGGTACGTGGACGTGCGGCACCAGGTCGTACCGTTCGGCCTCGCGCTGCCGGACCTGCCCGACCCCGGCGGTGCCTCGTTCGTCCTGCAGTCGGGCGGCCTGATGAAGCCGTTGCTCTCCCTCGCCAGAGCCTGGGGTGTGGGGGTCGGCATGCTGGCGGGCACCGGGAACGAGGCCACGCTCTCGTCCACCGATGTGGCGCGGTATCTCATCGAGAGCGAGGAGACCGGGGCGATCGGCCTGTTCCTCGAGGCGTTCAGGGACGCCGAGGGCTTCCGGTCGCTGGCGGAGCGCGCGCTCGAACTCGACCGGCCGGTCGTGGTGCTCCCGGTCGGGCGCAGTGAGGTGGCCCGGCGAACGGCGATGTCGCACACCGGGGCACTGGCGGGAGACGCCGCGGTGACGTCCGCGGTGCTGCGGGAGCTCGGCGTGGTCGAGGTCTCCTCGATGGAGGAGTTCGTCGCGACGACCGAGTTGCTCTCTCGTGGGGTGCGGCCGCGCGGTGGCCGCCTCGGCGTGGTCTCGGCGTCCGGCGGAAGCTGTGAGCTGGTGGCGGACAAGGCCGCCGACGAGGGGATGACCCTGCCGCGGCTGCCACCCGCGGCGCTGGAGGAGCTCCGCTCCCTGCTGCCGGCCTTCTCCCACGTGCAGAACCCTCTCGATGTCACCGGTTACGCGACGGTGAACCCGAGACTGCCGGTGGACGCGGCCGCCGTCATGGGCAGGACCGGGGCGGAGCACTACGACCTGCTGCTGTTCCAGGCGTTCGTCGCGCCCCCCGGGCGACCCGCCGACCCCGACTTCACCCGCGCCCACTTCGCGGCGATCGCGGACACCGTCAAGGGGCTCGACGTCCCGGTGCTGCTGCAGGACGAGGTGGGTGTCGGGCTCAGCGACTTCGCCCGGGAGCTGTTCGCGGAACTCGGCCTCGTCAGGTTGCCGGGAGTCGAGGTCGGGTTGCGCGCCGTCGCCAACACGATGCGCTACACGGGCGGCAGAGAGCGGCTGCGCGGGGCGGAGCGGACCGGCGCCGCCCGGCCGACGTCGTCCGCACCTCTGCCGGAGGGCCCGCTGTCGGAGGCACGGGCGCTGGAGTTGCTGGGTGGCCACGGCGTCCCGGTGATGCCCCACCGCCTCGTCTCGGACGCGGCGGGCGCGGTGGAGGCCGCACGGCTGCTCGGTGGCCGGGTGGTGTTGAAGATCTGCTCGCCGGACATCGCCCACAAGTCCGATGTCGGTGGCGTCGTCCTCGACGTCGAGGGTGACGACGCGGTGGCCGAGGCGTACACCGGCCTGATGGCCACGGTCACCGCCCGGGTACCGGAGGCGCGCCTGGACGGCGTGCTGGTCGCGCCCTTCCGCCCCGGTGGCGTCGAGCTGATCGTCGGCATCAACCGCGACCCCGTCTGGGGGCCCGTTCTCGTCCTCGGGTTCGGCGGTGTGCTGGTGGAGGTACTGGCGGACGTGGTGATACGGCCGCTGCCGGTCAGCGCGCGAGACGTCACCGAGATGCTCGACGGGCTCCGGGGGGCGGCGCTCCTACGGGGAGCACGAGGCCGTGCGGCCGGCGATGTCGACGCCGTGGTCGCGGCGGTCCTGGCATTGGCGGACGCGGCACTCGGCTGGGGTGACGGCTGGGATTCAGTGGAGGTCAACCCGATGCGGGTCGACGGGACGGTGGTCGAGGCCCTCGACGCCCTCGTGGTCGGTAAGTCGGCGTGACACTCACCAGGAAGCGTAAGGAGACGGCAATGAGGCTTGGATTCACGGCCGAGCAGGAGGAACTGCGCACCGGCGTGCGTCGCCTGCTCACCGAGCACGCGAGCACCGACAGGCTGCGGGCGGAGTTGGAGTCCGAGGAGCCCTACGACGCGGGGCTCTGGAAGCTGATGGCGGAGAGCCTCGGACTGCACGCGATGGCGATTCCCGAGGAGTACGGCGGCGCGGGCTACGGCTTCCGCGAGCAGTCGGTGGTGCTGGAGGAGATGGGCCGGGTGCTGCTGCGCTCGCCCTACCTGTCCACCGTGGTCGTGGCGGCCAACGCCCTGCTGCTCGGCGACGACGAGGAAGTGCGCCGCGAGTGGCTGCCCCGCATCGCCGCCGGCGACGCGATCGCGAGCCTGGCCCACGTCGAGGCGGACGGGGACTGGCGGGCCACCCGCCCCCGGGTGAGCGCGGTACGCGACGGCGAGGGCTGGCGCGTCACCGGGACCAAGTCGTTCGTGATGGACGGCGTCCAGGCGGACCTGCTCCTCGTCCTGGCCTCGGTCGCGGGCGGCGAGGAGGGCGAGACCGTGCTGCTCGCCGTGGACACCCGCGAGGCGGGCGTCGTCGCCGAGGACGTACCCGTGCTGGACATGACACGGCGGCTGGCGACGGTGACGTTCGCCGACGCCCGCGGCCGGGCGGTCGCCCTGGGAGCCCGCGCCCGGCAGGTGCTGGACGCGACCCTCGGCATCGCGGCCGCCGGCCTGGCGTGCGAGCAGGTGGGCGGTGCCGCGCGGTCCCTGGAGGTGGCCGTGGAGTACGCCAAGGTCCGCGAGCAGTTCGGCGTCCCCATCGGCAGCTTCCAGGCCATCAAGTTCAAGTGCGCCGACATGCTGCTCGACCTGGAGGCGGCGCGCTCCGCGGCGTACTACGCGGCGGCCGCGGTCGCCGACGACGCGGAGGACCTGTCCATCGCGACCTCCGTGGCGAAGGCGGTCTGCTCGGACGCCTACACGGCCATCACCGGAGAGATGATCCAGGTACTCGGCGGGATCGGCTACACCTGGGAGCACGACGCCCACCTCTACTTCAAGAGGGCGAAGGCCTCCCAGCACCTTTTCGGAGACTCCGACCTGCACCGCGAGCAGCTCGCCGTCCGGGTGGGGGTCTGACGTGGCCCGCAACGAGGGGAAGCAGGCGCCGAAGCCCACTCCCGACACCCGGCCCTACTGGGACGGCGCCGCGGCCGGTGAGCTGCGGCTGCCGCGGTGCGTCCCGTGCGGCAAGGCGTTCCTCTACCCGCGCTCGGCCTGCCCCTTCTGCTCGTCGTCGGACATCGAGTGGTTCACCGCCACCGGCAGGGGAAGGCTGCACTCCTACCTGATCGCCCACCGGCCGTCGCCCGGCTTCGAGAACGAGGGGCCGTACGCCGTGGCGGTGGTGGAGCTCGAGGAGGGGCCAAGACTCATGTCCAACATCGTCGGGGTTCCCAACGACCCGGAGCACCTTGTCCTCGACATGGATCTCGAGGTCGTCTTCGACAAGCACGGTGACGTCGCCGTTCCGAAGTTCCAGCCGGCGGGCGGTGGCCGATGAGCATCCGAGGCAGGGTCGCGATCGTCGGAGCCGCCGAGTCCGAACAGCTCGGGCGCATCCCCGACAAGTCCGCGCTGCAGCTGCACGCCGAGTCCGGGCTGGCCGCGCTGCGCGACGCGGGGCTCACCGTCGCGGACGTCGACGGGGTGGCCTGCGCGGGGGAGAGCCCGCTGGACGTCGCCAACTACCTGGGTATCAACCCCTCCTACCTGGACGGGACGATGGTCGGCGGGACGTCGTTCATGCTGCACGTCCGGCACGCCGCCGCCGCGATCATGGCCGGGCTCTGCGAGACGGTCCTGATCACCCACGGCGAGTCCGGCAGGTCCCGGGTCGGCATGCAGCCGTGGGCCCCCGCGCCGCAGTCGATGCGCGGGCAGTTCGAGGTGCCCTACGGCGGGGTCTTCGCGCCGTCGACGTTCCCCATCGGGGTACTGCGCTACATGAAGCAGTACGGCATGACGCCGGAACAGCTGGCGATGGTGCCGGTCGTCCAGCGGAAGTGGGCCGCCCTCAACCCGCGGGCGAAGCTGCGGGACGAGATCACCGTCGACGACGTGCTGTCCTCCAAGATGATCTCCTACCCGCTCCACCTGCTGGAGTGCTGCCTGGTCACCGATGGCGGCGCCGCGGTGGTGGTCACCTCCGCCCGGCGGGCCGCCGACGGGCCGAAACCTCCCGTGTACCTGCTGGGGGCCGGCGAGGCGGGAGAGTCGTCGGCCATCTCGCAGATGGCGGACCTGACGTCGTCCCGCGCGTTCCGGGATGCCGGCCGCGCGGCGTTCGCGGAGGCCGGGGTCTCGCACTCCGAGGTGGACCACCTGATGATCTACGACGCCTTCGCGCACGTCCCGCTGTACGGGCTGGAGGATCTGGGCTTCGTGGGCCGCGGGGAGTCCTTCGGATTCGTCGAGGAGGGGCACACGGCCCCCGGCGGGCGACTTCCGATGAACACCAACGGCGGCGGTCTCGCGTACACGCACACCGGGATGTACGGCATGTTCGCCATCTGCGAGTCCGTACGCCAGGTACGCGGGGAGGCCGCGGCCCAGGTGGACGGGGTGCGGACCAGCGTCGTGCTGGGGAACGGCGGCTCGTTCATGAGCGCGGGCGTCCTGGTGCTCGGCGCGGAAGAGGTCGCCGCCGCCTGAGGTGCCACCCCGTTGTCGAAACATGATTGTCGAAACATGTGAACAGGAGGACGGATGTCGCGGTTGTGTGAGGGACGCGTGGTGATCGTGACCGGTGCGGGCAACGGCATCGGCCGCTTCCACGCGCTGGAGTTCGCCCGCCAGGGGGCCAAGGTGGTCGTCAACGACCGGGGTGTCGAGCGTGGCGGCGCGGGTGGCTCGCGCACGCCGGCCGACGCGGTCGTCGCGGAGATCGAGGCGATGGGAGGCGAGGCCGTCGCCGACCACGGCGACATCGCCGACACGGCCTCGGCCGAGGCCATGGTGCAGACCGCCGTCGACCGGTTCGGCACCCTGGACGTGCTGGTGAACAACGCCGGCATCGTGCGTGACCGCACGCTGACCAACATGACGGAGGAGGAGTGGGACGACGTCATCAGGGTCCACCTGAAGGGAACCTTCGCGCCGTCCCGCGCCGCCGCCCGGTACTGGAAGGCGCGTGCCAAGGCGGGCGAGAAGCTGTCCGCGCGCCTGGTCAACACCTCGTCCTCGTCCGGCCTGCTCGGTAACATCGGCCAGACCAACTACGGGGCGGCCAAGGCGGGCATCGCCGGCTTCACCGTGATCGCGGCCATGGAACTCGCTCCGTACGGGATCACCGTCAACGCGGTCGCTCCCGGAGCGCGAACCCGGATGACCGAGGGGCTGATGGCCGAGCCCGAGGGGGACTTCGACCCCTACGACCCGGCCGCCATCTCGCCGCTGGTCGCCTGGCTGGGCAGCGAGCGGTCCGCCGGCGTCACCGGACAGGTCTTCGGGTCCAGCGGAGGACTGCTCAGCGTGTACGAGGGCTGGAACGTCGGCCCCACCGCGGAGCTGCCCCGGCTGTGGCACGCCGAGGAGATCGACGGAGCGGTCCGCAAGCTGCTGGCCCAGTCCGTGCAAAACCCCCGGCTGCCCCAGCTGGACGGAGCCTGACATGGCCCTCGACCTCGACGCGGTCGGCCGGATCAGCGAGCCGGTGGACATCTCGTGGGGATCCGACGAGGCGCTGCTCTACGCCGTCTCGGTCGGCGCCGGGCAGGATCCGGGCGCCGAGCTGTCGGTGACCACGGAGAACAGCGAGAACCTGCGCCAGCGGGTGCTGCCGACCTTCGGCGCGCTGCTCAGCCAGCGGGTGCCCAGGCCGGACATCGGTTCGTACGACAGGAGCCGGCTGCTCCACGCCGAGCAGCACCTGGAACTGGCGGCCCCGCCGGCGGTCTCCGGCCGGGCGAGACTGACCGCCGAAGTGCTGGCGATCCATGACAAGGGCAGCGGGGCGATCGTGTGGACCGGCGTCCGCGCGGTCGATCCCATCTCCGGCGCGCCGATGTTCTCCACCCGGTCGGCCGCCTTCATCCGGGGTGCGGGAGGCTTCGGCGGCCCCCGGGGGGCCGCCGACGACTGGAAGCGGCCGGCGCGTTCTCCGGACGAGATCGTGCGCTACCAGACCCGTCCGGAACAGGCGTTGCTCTACCGCCTGACCGGTGACCGCAATCCCCTGCACTCGGATCCCGCGTTCGCGGCCCGTGGCGGGTTCGACCGGCCGATCCTGCACGGGATGTGCACGTACGGCTTCACCGGCAGGGCCGTCGTGGCGGCCGCCTGCGGCGGCGATCCGGATCTGCTCACCGCCATCGGCGGCCGGTTCCGCGGCATCGTCGTCCCCGGGGAGGCTCTGGAGGTCCGCCTGTGGCTGGACGGGGCCGACGTGCTGTTCCAGACCGTCCGGGCGGACGGGACCGTGGTGATCGACCGAGGTGTCGCGCGGATCGACGCGTCCCGTCGCTCCTGGTAGATGACACCTTTCGACTTGGCGACATGTGAGGCACGAAGTGAACAAACGTTCCGCCGGACTTGATCCGTACGACTTCCTCGACATCGACTCGCTGCTCGGCACCGAGGAGAGGGAGATCCGCGACACGGTCCGCCGTTTCGTCAGGGAGCGGGTGTTGCCGGAGATCGGCGACTGGTACGAGAGGGGGGTGTTCCCGCGCGAGATCGCCAAGGAACTCGGCTCCCTGGGGCTGCTCGGCATGCACCTGGACGGCTACGGCTGTGCCGGTACCAACGCGGTCTCCTACGGCCTGGCCTGCCTGGAGGTGGAGGCGGGCGACAGCGGCCTGCGCAGTTTCGTGTCCGTGCAGGGTTCCCTGGCGATGTTCCCGATTCGCGCCTACGGATCGGAGGAGCAGCGGGAGACCTGGCTGCCGCGGATGGCGGCGGGGGAGGCCATCGGGTGCTTCGGGCTGACCGAGCCGGACTCCGGCAGCGACCCCGGCAGCATGCGGACGACGGCCCGCCGGGACGGTTCCGACTGGGTTCTCAACGGGACCAAGATGTGGATCACCAACGGTGGCATCGCGGATGTGGCCGTGGTGTGGGCCCGAGCCGAGGAAGGCGTGCGGGGCTTCGTGGTCCCCACCGACACGCCGGGGTTCAGCACCAGGGACGTGCACGGGAAGCTCTCCATGCGGGCCTCGGTGACCTCCGAACTGGTGCTGGAGGACGTGCGGCTGCCGCAGGACGCGGTGCTGCCCGGCGTCGTGGGGCTGAAGGGCCCGCTGTCCTGCCTGAACGAGGCGAGGTTCGGGATCCTGTTCGGCGCGGTCGGCGCGGCACGGGCATGCTACGAGGCGGCGGTGGAGTACAGCGTCTCCCGCACGCAGTTCGGCAAGCCGGTGGCCGGTTTCCAGCTGGTGCAGCGGAAGCTGGCCGAGATGGCGGTCAGCGTCAACCGGTCGAGCCTGCTGGCGATTCACCTGGGGCGGCTCAAGGACGCGGGGAGGCTGGTGCCGGCTCAGGTGAGCTTCGGCAAGCTGGACAACGTCCGGCAGGCCCTCGACGTCGCGCGCGAGGCGCGCGGCTGTCTCGGCGCGAACGGGATCACGCTGGAGTACCCGGTGATCCGGCACATGACCAACCTGGAGTCGGTCTCCACCTACGAGGGCACGCACGAGATCCACACCCTGGTACTCGGTGAGGCGATAACCGGGATGCCCGCCTACCGGTGATCGCCTCGTCGAACGCGACGAGCAGGTGACGGGGCCGCGCGTGGCACGACCGAGCCGGATCAGAAGCCGGTACCGCTCATCGTCACCGCCGGACTGCGGGCCTGTCACGAATATCCGCACCGGCTACCGCCGGTGCTCCGTTCCCTCACCGGGGAGAACACCCGAAGCCCGGGTCTCGATGTTCGAGACCCGGGCGCCGTGCTCTTCACGCTCGGGCCGTCCTGATCGGGGCGCTTCGCGTCTCACCTGTCGCCGAGGGGCGTCTCCGGCGGCCGGGGTGGCGAGCCTCGTGGGCAGCGGATCCTGGCAAGCGCCGGCAGGCCGTCGACCGTCCGGGATGGCGTGTCCAGCTCGCCGGATGTCAGCCCATGTGCGGGTAGCGGTGGTCGGTCGGCGGGACGAACGTCTCCTTGATCGTCCGGGCGTTGACCCAGCGGGTGAGGTTGAGGATCGACCCGGCCTTGTCGTTGGTGCCCGAGGCGCGGGCCCCGCCGAAGGGCTGCTGGCCGACGACCGCGCCGGTCGGCTTGTCGTTGATGTAGAGGTTGCCCGCCGCGAAGCGCAGCCGCTCCGACGCCGAGGTGATCGCGTAGCGGTCCTGGGCGATGATCGAGCCGGTCAGCGCGTACGGGGAGACACCCTCCATCTGGTCGAGCACCGCGTCGAAGTCCGCGTCGTCGTAGACGTGCACGCCGAGGATCGGGCCGAAGTACTCCTTGACGAAGATCTCGTCGGTGGGATCGGCCGACTCCAGGATGGTCGGCCTCACGAAGTAGCCGGTCGAGTCGTCGTACGAGCCGGTCAGCACGTTGATCGAGTCGAGCGAGCGGGCCCGGTCGATCGCGGCCCTGTGCTTGGCGAACGCCCGCCCGTCGATGACCGCGCCCATGAAGGTCGACAGGTCGGCGGCCACGTCGCCGACGGTCAGCGACTCGGCGGTGCCCACCAGCTCGTCGCGGATCACCGACCAGACCGAGCGCGGCACGTAGGCCCGGGAGGCGGCCGAGCACTTCTGCCCCTGGTACTCGAAGGCACCGCGGACCAGCGCGGTGGCGAGCACACCGGGATCGGCGGAGGGGTGGGCCAGCACGAAGTCCTTGCCGCCGGTCTCACCGACCAGACGCGGGTAGGACCGGTAGGAGGTGATGTTGGCGCCGACCGTGGACCACAGGTGCTGGAAGGTCGCGGTGGAGCCGGTGAAGTGGATGCCCGCCAGGTCGGGGTGGGTCGTCGCGACCTCGGAGACGGCGGCGCCGTTGCCGGTCACCATGTTGATGACGCCCGGCGGAAGCCCGGCCTCCTCCAGCAGGCGCATGGTGAAGTGCGCGGCGAACTGCTGGGTGGGGGAGGGCTTCCAGACGACCACGTTGCCCATCAGGGCCGGAGCCGACGGCAGGTTCCCGGCGATGGCCGTGAAGTTGAACGGGGTGATCGCCAGGACGAAGCCCTCCAGCGGCCGGTACTCCATCCGGTTCCACACGCCGGACGACGAGATCGGCTGGTCACTGAGGAGCCTGCGGGCGAAGTCCACGTTGAAGCGCAGGAAGTCGATCAGCTCGCAGGCAGAGTCGATCTCCGCCTGCTGCGCGGACTTGGACTGGCCCAGGATCGTCGCGCCGTTCAGCGTCTGCCGGTAGGGGCCGGCCAGCAGGTCGGCGGCCCGCAGGAAGATCGCGGCCCGCTCGTCGAACGGCATGGCGCGCCACGCGGGCGCCGCCCGCAGCGCGGCGTCGATCGCCGCGCGCACGTCGCCGGCGGTGGCGTCGGCCGTACGGCCGAGCACGGAGGCGTGGTTGTGCGGCTGGACCACGTCGATCGGGGCGCCGCCGCCCATCCGCTGCTCGCCGCCGATCGTCATCGTCAGATCCAGCTGGGCCCCGGCCAGCTCCTTGACGCGGTTCTCCAGCGCGGTGCGCTCGGCACTGCCCGGCGCGTAGCCGAGCACCGGCTCGTTGATCGGGGCGGGAACTGTGGAGATGGCATCCATCACTTGCCTCCAAGGGCACGAAGAAAGAAGGCGATGTTCGCCGGACGCTCGGCCAGCCGGCGCATGAAGTAGCCGTACCAGTCGTCGCCGTAGGGGACGTAGACGCGCATGACATGGCCGGCGCCCGCCAGGGCCTGCTGCCGGTCCGTCCTGATTCCGTAGAGCATCTGGTACTCGTAGTCACCGGGGGAGCGGCCGAACCGGTCGGCGAGCGTCTCGGTGATGGAGATCAGCCGGTCGTCGTGCGTCGCCACCATCGGGTAGCCGGCACCCGACATGAGAATGCGCAGGCAGCGCACGTAGGCCCGGTCGACCTCGTTCTTGTTCCGGTGGGCCACCGAGGCGGGTTCGGCGTAGGCGCCCTTGACCAGGCGGACCCGGGAGCCCCGGTATGCCAGGTCGCGGCAGTCGGCCTCGCTGCGGAACAGGTAGGACTGCACCGCGACGCCGACGGAGGGGAAGTCCTCGCGCAGGGCCCGCAGCGTCCCCAGCGTGGAGTCGACGGTGGTGTGGTCCTCCATGTCGAGGGTCACGTTCGCCCCGCAGGCGCGGGCGGCCTCGCAGATCTGCCGCGCGTTCTCCAAAGCGATCTTGTCACCGTCGGCGCCCAGCGCCTGGCCGACCGCCGAGAGCTTCACCGAAACCTCGGCGCGGTCGCCGAGCCCCAGCTCGCCCAGGGGGCTGAGCAGCGTGGCGTACGCCCTGGCCGTCTGGGCGGCGGCAGCGGCGTCCTTCGTCTCCTCACCCAGGTGGTCGACGCTGACGGCCAGGCCCGCGGCGGCGAGGCGACGGATCACCTCGACCGCGTCCTGGGGCGTCTCGCCCGCGACGAAGCGGTCGACGACCTTGCGTGTCAGTGGTACGCCGGAGACCGCGCGCCGTACCAGCGGCAACCGGGATGCGCCGAGAAGGAGGGAACCGAGCATGTCTTCACCCTAAAACCCTGCTCAGGCCGACCATCATGTGCATCTGCCACGACCGGCGGGAAGAGTGTTCATACACATGTACGACAATGGTGAGGTGTTACAGGAGACAGTCGACGAGATCGCCGCCAGGCTCGGTGCCTCCGCCACCCTGGAGGACCGCTCGTTCCAGCTCCTGGCCTATGCCGCGCAGAGCGGTGACATCGACCTGGTGCGCCAGGAGTCCATCCTGCGGCGCCGCGCGACCGACCAGGTGCGTGCCTACTTCGAGGGATACGGCATCGCCGGCGCCCACGGGCCGGTGCGCATCCCCGCCGACGCCGACCTGGGGGTGCTCGCCCGGGTGTGCGTGCCGCTGCGGCACCGCGAGGTGACCTACGGTTACCTGTGGCTGCTCGACGACGGCACGCTCGGCGACGACGTCCTGGCCTCGGTCGGTGATCTGGTCTCCCGGGCCGCCGCGGTCCTCGCGCAGGAGGCCCGCAGCCGCCAGGACATGGGGGCGAGCCTGCGGGGGCTGTTCTCCTCCGACGCAGAGGAGCGTTCCTGGGCGCTGTCGAGGCTGGACCTGCGCGGTCCGGTGGCGGCGATCGCCGCCCGCAGCTCGCCGGACCGGGTCGCCGCCCTCTGGACGCTCCCGCGTGGCGTGCTCGCCGATCCGGCGTTCCCCGCCGGGGACGAGCCGCTGGTCGCGCTGCTGGTCCCGGCCGGCCAGGCGGGGGAGTTGGCGGGCCGGATCCAGGGCATGTACGGCACGGTGGTGGGTGTCGGCGCCCCCCGGGACGATCTCGCCCAGGCCTGGCGGAGCTGGCGGGAGGCCGTGCACGCGCTCGATGTCGCCGGCCGGGTGCCCGCGCTGGGGCCCGTCGCGGCCTGGTCGGGGCTGGGGGTCTACCGGCTGCTCGCCCGCATGTCCCAGGCCGGACTGCGGGAACTGGCGGAGGAGGTCGCCGGGCTGGCCCGGGATCCGGAACTGGTCAGGACCGTGGAGAGCTATCTCGACCGCGCGGGTCACGTCCAGGAGACCGCCACCGCGCTCGGCGTGCACCGCCAGACGCTCTACTACCGGCTGGCCAAGGCCGAGCGGCTCACCGGCCGCGACCTCGCCGACGGGGAGAACCGCCTGCTGGTCCACCTCGCCCTCAAGGCGATCCGCCTGCTCTAAACGGCGGCCCGGTAGATCTTTACCCAGTCCACGTACATGCTGACCGTCGGCGGAGTGGAGCGGTTGCGGCACGGCGACCACTCGTTGCACGTCACGTCGTTCTGCAGCGCCAGGTGCATGGAGCGGCCCCTCGGCACGTTCGGCCCCCGGTAGTCCCACACCTTCTCACCGTCCAGCCAGAACGTCAGCCGCCCGGGCAGCCAGTCGACCGCGACCGTGTGCCACCGGGTGAAGTCGGCCCGCATCTGCCGCTGGGCCTGGGGGCCGTCGCCGCGGTGCACGAAGATCCCGCCCGATCTGCGGGCCGGGTCGATGATCTCGGCGAAGTCGATCTCCGCGTACTCCCCACGGCCCTGGTCGGACGGCCAGAGCAGGGCCACCGGGGTGTAGCCGGCGCCGCGCTCGGCCCGCAGCCGCACCTCCCAGCGCCCGTACCGCTGCGCCGAGCGGGTCGCGATGCCACCGGACAGGTCCCTGCCTGCCACGATGCCGCCCTTGAGCCGCAGGACGCCGCCGCCCACGCTCGTGGCCCGCCCGGTGCGCGGGTTGGTCTCGGCGTTGGGGGAGTGGTAGACGACCCATCTGCGGCCGTCGACCCGGGTGCCGTCGAAGTTCTCCACCAGGACGGGGGCGCCCCACCCGCGCTCGGCGGACGCGCTCTGTGCCGGCAGCGCGGAGAGCGTCAGGGCGGTGGTCAGGATGCCCAGGAACGTGCCACGAATTGACATGGGCCCATCAAAGCAACGATCGCACTCCAGTAACAGTGGTATTCCATTTTCGCATCCGTCCCACGAATCCGGAGGGTGCTACTCCGAGCAGGTTGTGCCACGATTTCGGATATGAGCGACATTGACGCCATACGGCGGGCACTGGCCAGGCTGGTGGAGTCCGGTGAGCTCCAGGCGGAGCAGGTGGAGCCGGTCACCCTCGCCGTGGGCGAGGCGCTGCGCGACCGGGGCGCCGGGGATCGGGTCAGATGGAGCGAGATCCTCGCCTACGTCGGCGGGGGACTCGTCCTGGCCGGTGCCGCCGCATTCGTCGCGCTGGGCTGGGAGCGGATGACCCAGCCGACGAAGATCACGGCCCTCGCCGTGGTCACCGTCCTGCTGCTGGCGGTGGCCGCCGGGCTCGGCCGGGCCGCGCGGTCCGCGACCGGCAGGACGGCCGCGGTACAGGGCAGGGTCGCCGCCACGCTCGCCGCGCTGGGCTCGGGTACGGCCGCCCTCTGCGCGGGGGTCGCCGCCGACCGCCACGAGGGACTCGTCGCCGGCCTGGCCGGGCTGGTGGTCGCGGCGGTGGCCTACGTGCTGCTGCCCACCGCGATCGGCCTGCTGGCCTGCGGTGGGTTCGCCCTGCTCACGGTGACCGGCCTGCTGGACGTCTTCGTCAGTCAGGAGGGCGCCGGCTGGGGCCTCGCCTACGTCGCACTGGGCGTGCTCATCCTGGCGCTCGCCCTCGCCGGGCTGCTCACCCCCGGCGACCTGGGGCTGGGCATGGGCGCCGCCATCGCGCTCTTCGGCGGGCAGTGGCCCGTCCTGTGGGACGGGGAGGCCTGGGGGTACTGGCTGACCGCGGTGATCGCGCTGGCCTGCCTGGCGCTGTACGGGCGCCGGCGTACCTGGGTGCTGATCGTCAGCGGAGTGGCCGGGTTGACGCTCGCCGTTCCCGAGGCGGTCTGGGACTGGACCGACGGGGCCGTGGGCGGCGCGGTGATCCTGGTTCTGGCCGGGGCGGTCCTGCTGGCCGCGAGCGGTCTCGGGGTCGTGCTGCACCGCCGCGCGTCCCAGCCGTAGGGCCGCCTTCCGGCACGGACCCGTCACAGGTGAAAGGCCGGGACTCCCGCGGGAGTCCCGGTCTTTCACCTGTGACGCATGGCCGACGG
>NZ_JBEXUE010000230.1:0-15732 GCF_040614275.1 Streptosporangium sp. NPDC006013 | reverse complement strand
GCTGATGAAGTTCACCGACCCGCGGGACGCGCCGAAGGCCAGGGAACTGCTCGAGGGCATGAGGGGCCGGGTCGAGCAGATCCGGGATCTCGTCGCCGAAGCACCGGCACGGCGTGTGCCGCCCCCGTCGCAAGGCGACCGAGATACCGGCGGTCAGGACGATGAGCAACGCCGTCGCCGCCGCGAAGCCCAAAAGCAGGGTGTACGGCAGCACGAGTGCGAGGGTCACCACGGCCTCCGCCCCCAGCAGGGCGTACGCCGCCACCACGGACCTCGCGCGCGGGAACATCCCGAGGGCCACGATCGAGGCCACGAACTCGTCGAGCGCCGCCCGCCCGCGCACCTTGCCCGCCAGCGCGATCACGAAGACGCCGGCCAGCAACGCCTTGCATGCGATCATCAGATAGAGCATCTTCACCGTCTCACGAGTCGTACTGTCCGGCGTGTTTCGCGGACCCCCGTGTGGTGAGGATCCGCGAAACACGTTCGGAGTCCGGACTACAAGTTCGGCTCGGTCAGCACTTTCCGTGCTTCTCGCAGCCCTGCACGCAGCCGGTCGTACCGCCGACGACGTAGCAGAGCTTGGCGTATCTGGTCGTCCCGTAGCAATAGCAGGTCTGCCAGAAGGAGGCGTCAGCCTTCGCGGTCGCCTTCGGCACCAGCTTCCCGAGGAGGTGGTCGCCGAGCTTCCCCAGAACGTTCATGTGGATTCAGTCCTTCATCGAGCGATGTGGGCAGCCGAAACGCTATTTTGGGGACGTACAGCCGCCGATACAGCCGAGCTATAACCGGGCGGTGAGCAGCATCTCCAGCACCGGATCGCGCCGCATCCCGGGCATCGCGAAGAGGACCTCGGCCCTGCGGGCGTCCTCCGCCGCGGCATGCGAGTCGCCCAGCGCGGCACGCGCCCTGGCGAACTGGCGAGTGGCGGCGGCCTGGCCGTAGGTGTCACCGACCTGAGCGGTCAGCTCCAGCGTCTGGGCCAGGTCGGCCACAGCCGCGGCAGGATCACCGTGCCGTAGCCAGATCTCGGACCTGCTGAGCAGCACTTCCCACTCGTCCTCCCGGTTACCGGTCTCCCGGCAGCGGCTCAGCGCGTCCTCGAACGTGGCCAGTGCCTCGCCGCGACGATCGAGCAGGCAGTAGGCACGGCCGAGCGCGGCCAGGGTGATGCTCTCCCCGTACAGGTCACGGTCCGCCCTCCGGACGGACAGGCACCGTTCGAAGCAATCGGCTGCCTCTGTCGAACGGCCGAGCTGGAGCAGGACTTCGCCCAGGTTGTGCCTGACCATGCCGGCCCGGTTCGACCCATGTGCCTCGATCAGCCGCAGCCCCGCGGTGATGTGGTCGAGGGCGTCATCGAGATCACCGGTGCGCATGCTCAGCCAGCCGAGGTTGTGCAGCGCCAGCCCTTCGGCCTCCTGGTCGCCCAGGTCGCGCCGGAGTTCGAGGGCGCGGTGCAGGCAGTCGCGAGCGGCGTCGATCCGGCCGGTGCGCCATTCCACCACCCCCAGCGTCGTCAGTGTGAACGCCTCACCGGTCGTGTCACCATGCCGCCGCGCCACCTCGATGGCGAGCCGGGCCATGGTCTCAAGCTCCCGCCAGTGACCGCACTTCGTCGCCCGAGCTCTGACCAGCGGCATCAGATCGGTGACGAAGCGAGCGACTTCGGGCTCCCCGGTCGTCGCCTGGGTGACGGCCGCGACCAGGCACGGCACCTCGGTTTCGAACCACTGCACCGCCTCCGCAGGGCTCCGGAAGGCCACGCCTGTGTCCCGTCCGTCCGGCGGGCCTGCTTTGGGCCGCAGGTGCGGTTCCACCAGGTCGCTCACCTGCCGGCACAGATCGAGGTACCAGTCCAGTGCGCGCCGGACGGCCCGTACCCGATCAGTCGGCAGATCCTCGGCCACGGCCAGCTCGGCGGCGAACAGCCTGAGCAGGTCGTGCATGCGGAATCGCCCGTCGCCGACCGGCTCCAGCAGGCGAACTTCCGTCAGCTCGTCGAGCGCCGCCTCGGCCACCTTCAGCTCGACGTCGAGCAGCGCGGCGGCGAGCTCAAGGCTGACCTCCGGCACATCGAGCACTCCGAACAGCCGGAAGGCGCGCGCCGCCGCGCTCACGCCGCTCCTCAGCGTTTCGTAGCTGATCTCAAAGCAGGATCGGATGGCCAGGTCGGCGGCCTGCAACTCGTCCAGGCGACGCTGCCGGCTCCGCAGCCGCTCGCCGAACCGTTCGAGCGACCAATCGGGGCGGGCGGCCAGACGGGCGCCGGCGATGCGCAACGCGAGTGGGTGATAGCCGCACCGGCGGGTGATGCCGGCCGCCGCCTCGGCCTCGGCGGTCACTCGCGACTGACCCGCCAGCTGCGCGAGCATCCGTACCGAGTCCGCCTCGTCGAGCACCTCGACGGCGACCTGCACGGCCTCCATGGTGGTCAGCGCCGCCCGGCTGGTGACCAGCGCCGCGCAGCCGCCGCTCGCCGGCACCAACGGCGCGACCTGGGCGGCGTCGACGGCGTTGTCAAGAACGATCAGGACTCGCCGGTCGGCCAGCAGAGACTGGTAATGGGTGGCCGCTTCCGCCGGCGCCGCGGGGATGTCGCCGTGCGGCACCCCCAGGGCCCGCAGGAAACGGCCGAGCACCTCTGCGGGCTGCAATGGCGGCAGGCCTGGACTCGATCCCTGCAGGTCGACGTAGAGCTGGCCGTCGGCGTAGCGGTCGGCCACGGCGTACGCCGCCCGCAGTGCCAGCGTCGACTTGCCGACTCCGCCGGGGCCGTGCAGCGTCAGGACCGGCGGTGCGGTACCCGCCTCCGGATGGCCGCGCAGCACGGTGAGCATCCGGGCGAGTTCGGCCGACCGGCCGACGAACATCGTCGGCTCCCGCGGCAGCTGACGTGGCCGGGGGTGCCCGTCCGCGGCCGTCGGCGGTCTGGCCGGGTCCCCGCCGGTCGGTGGCCTGCCCGGCGACATCAGATCCGCGTCCCTGCGCAGGACCGCCTGGTGTAGCCGGCGCAGGTCCGGTCCGGGGTCGAGCCCGAGTTCCTCGGCCAGGGCCCGGCGAGCCATCCCGAACACGTCCAGCGCGCCGACCACGTCGCCGCACCGGTACAACGCCACCATCAGCTGGCCGTACAGCCGCTCCCGCAGCGGATGTCGCCTGATCAGCTCGCGCAGTCGCCTGACCACTGTCGCGTGCCCGCCCAGCATGAGCTGGATCTCCGTGTGCTCCTCCACCGCGCTCAGATACTGGTCGCTGAGGCGGGCGACCACCTCCCGCATGGTCGGCCCCAGCGGCACGTCCTCGGCCGCCGTCCCTCGCCACAGTGCGAGAGCTCGGGCGTACGCGTCCTGCGCGGTGCCGAGGTCCCGGCGGGTCAGCGCCTGGCGACCGTGCGCGGACAGCGCCTCGAACTGGGAGAGATCGAACTCGGTCGGCTCGACCCGCAGCAGGTAGCCGGCCTCCGTGGTGACCAGCCGCTCGTCGGCCGGATCATCGGCGGGGGTCACCAGCCTGCGCAACTGCATGAGGTAGGTGCGCAGGTTCGCCACCGCCGAGTGGGGTGGTCGTTCGTCCCACACCTCCGCCACCAGCGAACGGACCGGGACGACGTGCCCGGCATGTGCGAGCAGCATGGCGAGGACGGTGCGTTGTTTCGGTGCCGCGACCTGTACGGGTGAACCGTCGACCTCGATCCGCATCGGCCCAAGGAGTCGAAACCTCAAGGTCATTCCTTCCTCGCCGGCGTCGGCTACAGGGCCGGTCCGCCCAACCGGCGCAGCGCGACACCGAGCACCTGGTCCGCGGGAAAGAACCCACGTTGCCGGGAGTCGACACTGCCCGCCGGGTTGTCACCGAGGACCACCAACGCCCCGGAAGGCACCTGAGCCACGCCGGCATCGGCCGCGATCCCCGCCGGCACCGGATCACCGGGCAACGCGGTGACCCGTTTGATGTTCCAGCGTCGGCCGTCAGGACCGGACGGCCCGGGCATGTATCGACCGGAAGGATCCAGCGGAGGCTCAAGCACGACGACATCGCCCCGGCCCACCTGATCGAGCCGCCGCCGCCGCACCAGGACGCGGTCGCCGTCGGTCAGCGTCGGCGTCATGCTCGTTCCGTCAACGGTGATCACCACATAGCTTCGGCGGGCCCAGAAAGCAGCTGTGGCCAGGAGGAGAACACCGAAGAGCAGCACACCGATGATCAACGTCACCGTACCTTTCCGCTGCCGGCCCGAAGAAGGGCCGATCCGTTCCGGGGAAACGATCTCCGTTGCGGTGGGACTTGTCAACCTGCGGCCCCGGCGCGGTCCAGGTGTGGTAAAGCCGCCGGCGATCGGCGGCGGCTTGTGGCGGCTCCCGGATCCGGGTCAGGGCCGAGGGCGTGGATGGTGGGGATCGCGCCCTGGCCCGACCGTCGACGTCGTCCGAACCGGGCGGGGCCGGGTCAGCGTTCGACGATCTCGTTCTTGCCGATGACGACGACGCCGCTCCTGGTCACCGCGAACCGGCTGCGGTCGTACTCGAGATCGAAGCCGATCCTGGCGCCGTCCGGGATGATCACGTTCTTGTCGATGATGGCCTTGCGGATGATGGCGCCCCGGCCCACCTTCACGTTGCCCATCAGGACCGAGTCCTCGACCTGGGAGTGGGAGTGCAGCACCACGCCGGGGGAGAGGATCGAGCGCTCCGCCAGCCCACCGGAGACGATCACGCCCGAGGAGACCAGGGAGTCGATCGCCCGGCCCACCCGGTCGCCCTCGTTGTGCACGAACTTGGCCGGGGGAAGCGGATCGTGGCCGGTGTAGATGGGCCAGCGGTTGTTGTAGAGGTTGAAGACCGGATGCGCGGAGATGAGGTCCATGTGGGCCTCGTAGTAGGCGTCGAGCGTTCCGACGTCCCTCCAGTAGCCCCGGTCGCGCTCGGTGGAGCCGGGCACGATGTTGTCGGCGAAGTCGTAGACCTCCGCGCTGCCCGACTTCACCATCATCGGGATGATGTTGCCGCCCAGGTCGTGCTTGCTCGTCGGGTCGAGCGCGTCCTCCCTGAGTGCGTCGATCATCGCCTGGGTCTTGAAGACGTAGTTGCCCATCGACGCGTAGACCTGGTCGGGCGCGTCCGGCAGGCCCACCGCGTCCTTCGGCTTCTCCCGGAACGCGACGATCCGCCGCCCCGCCGGGTCCGCCTCGATGACCCCGAACTGGTCGGCGAGGGAGAGCGGCTGCCGGATCGCGGCCACGGTCACGTCGGCCCCGGTCTCGATGTGCTGCTCCACCATCTGCCGCGGGTCCATGCGGTAGATGTGGTCGGCGCCGAACACGATGACGTGGTCCGGCATCTCGTCGTAGATCAGGTTCAGGTTCTGGAACAGCGCGTCGGCGGAGCCGGAGAACCAGCGTGGCCCGAGACGCTGCTGGGCGGGGACCGGGGTGACGTAGTTGCCGAGCATCGCCGACAGGCGCCAGGTCCGGGAGATATGCCGGTCGAGACTGTGGTTCTTGTACTGCGTCAGCACGACGATCTGGAGGTAGTGACCGTTGGCCAGGTTGGACAGCACGAAGTCGACGAGCCTGTATATCCCCCCGAAAGGCACCGCGGGCTTCGCTCGATCAGCTGTCAGAGGCATGAGCCTCTTACCTTCTCCGCCGGCGAGCACGATCGCGAGGACTCTCATGTGTGGACCTTAACCTGATGAACAGGGATGAAACACTAGGCTGATCGTATGCGAGTGGATCTGCTGACCCGTGAATATCCCCCCGACGTGTACGGAGGTGCGGGAGTCCACGTTGAGTACCTCGCCCGGGAGCTGCGCAGGCTCGCCGACACCCGGGTCCGTTGCTTCGGAGCGTCACGGCAGGAGGAGGGCGTCGCGGCCTACCGGGTGCCCGGCGGCCTGGAGGCGGCCAACGCCGCGCTCCAGGTGCTCGGTGTCGACCTGGAGATGGCCGCCGGATGTGAGGGCGCGGACCTGGTCCACAGCCACACCTGGTACGCCAACTTCGCCGGCCACGTGGCCAAGATGCTGTACGGAACGCCCCACGTGGTGACCACGCACAGCCTGGAGCCGCTGCGGCCGTGGAAGGCCGAGCAACTGGGCGGCGGTTACACGCTGTCGTCGTGGGCCGAGCGCGGCGCGCTGGCAGGCGCCGACGCGATCATCGCGGTCTCGGAGGGGATGCGCCGCGACGTGCTGGCGAGTTACCCCGAGATCCCGCCGGAGAGGGTCACGGTGATCCACAACGGGATCGACACCGGGGAGTACGCCCCCGACCACGGCACCGACGCCCTGGTCCGGCACGGCATCGACCCGAGCCGGCCGTACGTCGTCTTCGTCGGGCGCATCACCCGGCAGAAGGGCCTCGTCCACCTGCTCCACGCGGCCCGTGACTTCAACCCCGACGCTCAGCTGGTGCTGTGCGCGGGCGCGCCCGACACCCCGGAGATCGCCGCCGAGGTGACCGAACTGGTGCGCGGACTCGATCGTGAGGGCGTCGTCTGGATCTCGGAGATGCTGCCCCGCCCCGAGGTGATCCAGATTCTCACCCACGCGACGGTGTTCGTCTGCCCCTCGGTCTACGAGCCGATGGGCATCGTCAACCTGGAGGCCATGGCCTGCGAGACCGCGGTCGTGGCCACCGCCACCGGTGGCATCCCCGAGGTGGTGGCCGACGGCTCCACCGGCCTGCTGGTCCCGATCGACCAGGCGGCCGACGGCACCCCGCACGACCCCGGCGTCTTCGCCGCCGACCTCGCCGAGCGGGTCAACCGGCTGCTGGCCGACCCGGCCCTCGCGGCCCGGATGGGCGAGGCCGGGCGCCTCCGCGCGGTGGAGCACTTCTCCTGGGAGCGCATCGCCGAGCGGACCATGGAGCTCTACCGGCAGGTCGCGGACGGCCGGACGACGGCTTCCGCCGGGAGGTGAGGGATTCCTCAGGCGGCGATGAAGTGCAGAATCACGTTGTGCACGTGGTGCGCCTTGTTGTCGCCCCGGAACTCCACCTCGTAGGTGTGGGTGCCCACGTGGATGGCGATGGCGCCGGAGGAGAAGAAGGAGCCGGCGAGCGACTTGTTGCTCACCACGCTCACCGCTGAGACCCTGGAGTAGGGAATGCTGGTGATGGCGATCCTCTTGCCGACGAACGACTTGTCCTGCACGATCACACGCTTGTCGGTGAGCCCCAGGAAGCCGGTGCCCGTGCCGATGGCGTCATAGACCGCGATGATCTGCTCGCCGGGCATGAGACCGCTCGCGATCTGCTGGTACTGCTCCTTGCGGTCGTACACAACCTCCGCCATGACGCTCGCAATCTCTCGGGGGATCTGTGTTCCTGTGAAACGAACGTCCGGGGAACGAGGTTCCTGGGCGAGTAAGGTCGGGCCGTGAACTTTCAGATGAGGATCACCGATCGTCATGGTGGCGTCAGCGCCGAGCCGTACAGCAGCCGCAACCTCGGAGGGCTGTGCGGTGACGAACCGGGCGCGGTCGCGGCGAACAGGGCCAGGACGGCCGCCGAGTTCGGCCTGGAACGGGTCGTGTTCATGCGGCAGGTTCACAGCGCCGACGTCCGTTACGTCAGCGAGCCGTTCGGTGACGACCCGCCGCCGCTGGACGGGATCTGCACCGATGTGCCGGGTCTCGGCCTGGCCGCGCTCTGCGCCGACTGCGCGCCCGTCCTGCTGGCGGAGCCACGGGCGGGCCTGGTAGGGGCCGCGCACTCAGGAAGGGTCGGCACCGTGTCCGGCGTGGTCACGGCCCTGGTCGAGGAGATGGCCAAGCGCGGTGCGGACCCGGCGAGGATGACCGCCCTGATCGGCCCGATGGCCTGCGGCACCTGCTACGAGGTTCCGGCCGAGCTGCGCGAGGAGGTCGCGGTGCACCTCCCCGAGGCGTGGTCGATCACCTCCAGGGACACCCCGGCACTGGACCTGCGGGCCGCGATCACCTCGCAGCTCGGCAGGGCGGGTGTCGGAGAGATCATCCACGACACCCGCTGCACCATCGAGACCGCCGACCTGTTCTCGCACCGCAGGGAGGGCACGACCGGCAGGTTCGCGGGTTACGTCTGGCTGGAGCCCTGACCCGGTTCTCACCCCGGTCCCATCTCACAGGGCGATGCGCTCCGGCGCGGCCGAACGTGGTGGAACCCGGCCGGTCGCCGTAACGCCGGTCATGCGGTGACGCGTTCCAGCACGACCACCGGAATCTCCCGGCCGGTCTTCGTCTGGTACTCGTCGTAGGCGGGCCAGGCCGCCGTCATGATCTGCCAGAGTTCGGGCTTCTCCTCCGGGGTGGCGGTGCGCGCCCTGGCCGTGAAGCGGTCGCCCAGCACCTGGACCCCGACCTCGGGGTCGGCCTGGAGATTGAGGTACCACAGCGGAGGGTTGTCGGCACCGCCCTTGGAGGCCACCACGAGGAAGTCGTCGCCGTGGCGCTGGTAGATGAGCGGGGTGTCGTGCCGTTCGCCGCTCCTGCGACCGGTGGTGGTGAGGATCAGGGTGGTGGTGCCCTGCCACTCGTGTCCTTCTGCACCATCGGTCGCCTGGTACCGCGCAACATGTTCTTTTCCGTACAGCATGATCTGTCCCCTCTGACAACTTACGCAGGTCATTACCCGTCAGAGGGGATCCGTCACCTCGGGTCGCTCAGTCCGCCGACAGGATGCTTCCGTAGGCGCGGGCGGCCAGATCCGCGATCAGGTCGTGGGAGCCGAGGAGGTCGGCGCACTCGGCCCCGATCTCCTCGGCCGCCGCGCTCACGAGCCCCGGGGCCGCCTCGGGACCCAGGACGCACGGGGACAGGGCGATCCGCTGGGCGCCGATGCCGCGGAGCCGCCCGGCGGCGTCGGCTACGGCGGGTGCGCTGTCCAGCGAGGCGACCAGGACGGGCAGCGTCAGCCGAGAGGCCAGCAGCACGGCCGTCGGCTGTGCCTCCGCCGCCGCGTTCTCTCCGCCGACGGTGGCGAGGATGACCGCGTCGACCGGGGCGTCGACCGGATTGGAGACGTTGAGCAGCCGCATCCGGTCGGCCCGGGCCAGGCTCTTCTCCGACAGCCGGATGTGCAGTGCCTCGGCGAGCAGCGGGTGCGGCCCCAGCGGGTCGGTGACCGTCACCGGCACGCCGCTGGCCGCGACAGCCATGGAGATCAGCCGGTCCGCGACCGGGTGCGGGCCGGTCAGCAGCGGTACCACGATGGCGGCCGTGGCGTCCTCGGGCCGTTCCCTGGCCGCTGACTCCAGTTCGGAGGTCAGCTCCTTGGCGTCCTCACCGAGCCCGGCCAGTCTGACCTGGATCTGCGGGTTGTCCACCCGGATGAGGGCCGCGAGCTCCGCGGCGGTGCCGGAGGCGTCGCCGAGCGTGGCCAGCACCAGTGCCGGCGCCTCGGGCGGGAGCTGGGAAGGCACGGGCCTGCGGTGCCTGCCGGAGGGCCGTACCGGGCGCCCTCGTACGGGGAGGATGGGACTCTCACTCACATGCGCGGACTCTAGGGCCATTTGACTCTTCCCGTGACCGGAAACGGCGGCATTTCCGTCACAACATTCTGAAAGGTGGGGTGCGCGGGATCATCGGTGTCCCCCTTCGGTGCGCGGCCGGAGGATCCTCCGAGGTCAGACATCGCGGTGGCCTTCCCATTCGTCCTCCAGGGCCGAGTGCACGATGGAGTCGCGCCAGGCTCCGCGGGCCCGGACGTGGTGCCTGATCCTGCCCTCCTCGACCATTCCGGCGACCAGCATCGCCAGCTGGGCGGCGGTGTTGGCCGGGGAGCGGGCACCCCAGATGCGGTGCAGGCGCAGGTCGCGGAAGCCGAACGCGAGGATCAGCCGGATCAGGTCGGTGCCGATGCCCCGGCCCCAGTGGTCGGGGCGGAGTCCGAGGCCGATCTCCGCGCTGTGCGGGTGGTCGGCCTCGATGTGCAGCCTGGCGACGCCGAAGGCCTCGCAGCCGTCGAGGTCGGTCACCGCCAGTACGTAGAGACGCCGGGGTTCGGTCTCCGAGGACTTCATCGCCTCGATGATCGACTCTTCGACCTCCTCGCGGGTGCGGGGGTCGAACGGCAGGTGCTCGGTGGCAGTGGGGTCGCCGTATACCGCGTGCAGGGCGTCCACGTCCGCGATGGTGACTTCCCTCAACCGGAGTCTCTTGCCCGAGATCTCAACGTGGCGCATGCGCAGACGCTAACCTCTCGGGAGTTCCAGGACTAGAGATCATTCCAATAAGCGGACATACCATCATTTAATGATCTTATATGCACCGCTTCGTGCCTGCCCAGGCCCAGGACGCCATGTGACTCCGGCGTGACTCCGGCGTCGGCCTGCGCCGCCTTCGCCTCGGCCTCGGCGGTCCCCGCGGAGATCTGCCTGGGCGACGCCGAGGAGCTGCTGATACGGGCCTATATCCGCGGACCGTAATCACGGAGTAATGCGGCAGAATAGGCGAATGATTCCTTCGAATCTGCATGTGCTCGTGGTCACCGGCCCCGGCCTGGTCGCGGACCTCCGCCTGCTCACCGAGGTGGCCGACCGTGAGTTCGCGGCCCTCGGGGTCGGCGGGACGGTGTCGATGACCTCCGACCTGCCGGGCTTCCGGGCGGCGCTGGAGTCTCCCGGCGCCCTGGTCGTCATGCCGGGTCCGGATCCGGGGGCCCGCGGCCTGTTCGCCGAGTATCCCGAGGCGGTCTGGCTCGACCTGACGAAGTCCGAGGCCCCGCTCCCCGGGGCGGCGGACGGCGCGTCGGGCACCCACCTGCACGGGCGGGGGATCTGGGGGCTGACCTGGGCGATCAGGCACGCCGTACACCGGCTGCGCCGACCGGCGCACCGGGTCGCCTACGGTGATCACCCCGACCAGTGGGCGGAGATACGGCCGCCGTACGGGACCCCGGGGCAGGCGCCCTCGCCCGAGGCCGACGGACGGACACCCGTCGCGGTGCTGCTGCACGGCGGTTTCTGGCGCTCGATCTGGGGCGCGGACCTGATGGACGCGCTCGCCATCGACCTCGCCGAGCGCGGGTTCGCCGCCTGGAATCTCGAATACCGCCGCCCCGACCTGCACGGCTGGGACGCGACCACCGCGGACGTCGCCCGGGGCATCGCTCTCGCGGCACAGGGCGCCCGCGGCCCGCTCGTGGTGATCGGCCACTCCGCGGGCGGGCAGCTCGCCCTCCGCGCCGCCGCCGACGACCATCGGATCACCCTGGCGGTCTCCCTGGCGGGGGTGCTCGACCTGGCCGAGGGGGACCGCAGGCACATGAGTTCCGGCGCGGTCGCCGCGGCGCTCGGCGGATCCGCCGCCGAGGTGCCCGAGACCTACCTGCGGTCGGGGCCGCTGGAGCGACTCCCGCTGGGAGTGCCCCAGCTCATCGTGCAGGGGGGTGGGGACGACCTGGACCTGGTCGACTTCAGCCGTCGCTACGCGCGAGCCGCTCAGGAGTCAGGCGATCAGGTGATATATCTCGAAATGTCGGGTGATCATTTCGACGTCATCGACCCCGCGTCGCCGATCTGGCGGGCCACCGCCGGGGCGATCGCCGAGCACGGCAAGGTCACCTGACGCGGCGGTGGGTCTCAGCCGGACGACAGGGGGCGCCAGGGGACGGGGCTGGACAGCACCATCATGCTCGACGGGTGGCCGTACGGGGCGAGCCGGTCGATCATCTCCTCGAATGTCGTCATCGAGGAGGTGACGACCCGCAGCAGGCAGCAGGCGTCACCGGTCACCCGGTGCACCTCAAGGATCTCCGGCCAGGCCAGTGCCTGCTCGTCGCGGAGCACACAGCGGGGGCCGTAACACGACATCCTGATCAGGGCGGCCACCCCGCGCCCGGCCCGTGACGGGTCGACCCGGGCGTGGTAACCGGTGATCACCCCGGTCTCCTCCAGCCGCCGTACCCGCTCCGCCACCGCCGGGGCGGACAGGTGCACCCGCCGGGAGAGCTCGCTGTAGGACAGTCGCGCGTCCTGCTGCAACTCGGCCAGCAGTGCCCAGTCCATCGCGTCCACGATCACGCTCCGTCATGCCGTAAGTTGATCTGCTTGATGCCTTCCGTTCCGAAGGCACAACCCAATAATCACCTTTCCTGCATTATTTTCGTACAGACCGATACGGAGCACTATGGGGGTGTACAGGCGTAGGAGGAGCGATGACCGCTATCAAGCAGCTCACGGAGCAGGACCGCAAGGCGCGCGCGGAGGCCAACGACGGGCTGCCGACGCTGGGCTTCGAAGCCGGCACGCCCTACGACGAATACGTGGGTACCGCCGCCCTTCATGATCTCCAACACACCGTCACCGACGCCCCGGAGGAACTGGCGTTCCTGGTCACCACACAGGTGATGGAGCTCTACTTCGGACTGCTCCGCTCGGAGTGGCGTCTGGCCCAGCGGCAGCTCGACGAGGACGACGTCAACGCCGCGACGTGGACGATCAGGCGCACGGTACGGCACTTCGAGGCGCTCAACGCCGCCTGGGCCGCGCTGAGCTGGCTGACCCCGGCGCAGTTCAACACCTTCCGCGACGCCCTCGGCGAGGGATCGGGTTTCCAGTCCGCGCTCTACCGCCATGTGGAGTTCCTGCTCGGCAACAAGTCCGAGGCGCTCATCAGGCCGCACCGCCGCAACCCCGAGGCGCACCGGGAGCTGGTGGAGGCGCTGCACCGGCCGAGCCTCTACGACTCGGTGCTCGCCATGCTCGCCCGCGCGGGCCACGCGATCCCCACCTCGGTGCTCGAACGCGACCTCGCCGTGGAGTACCAGCCAAGCGCCGAGGTCGAGGCGGTCTGGGTCGAGGTCTACGCCGGGCCGCTCGCCCCGCTGGCCGAGACGCTGACCGATCTGGCCGAGCAGTTCTCCGACTGGCGCTACCGGCACCTGATGGCGGTACGCCGCTCGATGGGCGCCAAGCCCGGCTCCGGCGGATCCAGCGGCCTGAGCTGGCTGGAGCGGAGCATGCGGCGGGAGGTCTTCCCCGAACTCTGGACGGCCCGCACCCTGATGTGAGTGCGCCCGACCAGAGCCGGTGAGTTCTCTTCGGTGGCCGTCGTCGGTTCGCGGGGCGACGCCTCAGGGGTCCGCGAGATGTCTCCGCGGCCCCCGTTGGCCGTCCTTCGGGGTCAGGAGGTGCGCCGGTCTCAGCGCAGGAGGAACACTCTCAGCGCAGGAGGAACACGCCGAAGCGGGTCGCGGAGGTGATGCCGACGCCGCCGGGGTGGACGACCTGGGCGTTGGTGGCGGAGACGCCGGTGGCCGAGCCGCGCAGGACGGCCAGCATGCCGACGTTGCCGTTCTTGCCGGGGGTGCCGACGATGACCTCGCCCTTGCCGTCGCCGGTCACGTCGATGATCGAGACGTTGTAGCCGAAGCCGTCGCCCGCCTTGGACTGCTCGCCGACGGGGTCGACGAGCGGGGGAGTGGGGGCCGGGGTGGAGCCGAGGCTGTCCTGGGTGATGTACTGCGTGCCGGTGAGCACCGGGCCGTTGGCGGAGCCGGGGATCAGCGCGACCATACCGGCGCCGGCCTTGCCGGAGACGGTGGCGTCGGCGACGCCGATGGCGATGTCGGCGGCGCCGTCGCCGTTGACGTCACCGACGGACAGGCCGCGGTCGGTGCCGAGGCTTCCGGTGTTCAGCCAGGTCAGCCCATTGGTGGAGAAACCCGGGGTGGTGGCCAGGCCGCTGGGCGAGCCGTACCAGACCTGCAGGGAGCCCAGGCTCGGGGTGACCAGGACCACGTCGTCGTTGCCGTCGCCGTTGACGTCGCCCATCTCGAGGCGGGAGCTCTTCTGCGGGGCGCTCTGGCTGGAGGGCGTCGCCGAGGCGAGGACGACGTTCTGCAGCGGGGAAGTGTGCGGGGGGGACATGACGTCCAGATCGACGGTGTCGCCGGCGTTGACGTACACCAGTTCCGTCTTCCCGTCGCCGTTGACGTCACCGGAGGCGCTCGCCACGACGGACGCGCTGGTCGGGTTCGCGACGGGGGGAAGGGCCTGGTAGGTGGCCTCCGCGGCTCCGTTGTACCACCCGATCATGCCGTCGCCGGAGAAGTAGTACGTGCGCATCGGCTTGACGATGTCGGCTCCGGGCTGGTTGTCGAACTGACCGACCCGCAGCAGCCCCCTGTTCTCCCAGCCGTTGTAGAGACTGGAGGTGAAGTAGTGCCTGTTCTGGGCGACCCCTGCGGACGACCACGAGTTGACGATGGAGTACCAACGGCTGCCTGCGACGAGGTCGGTTCTGCCGTCCTTGGTGATGTCGCCGGCCGCCAGCTGCTCCCCCCAGAAGTTGCAGGCGGAGGACGACCCGGAGGAGGTCGGGACCGAGCAGTCAGTAGGGGGGCGGAGGAGCTTCTGGCCGGTGAACCCGTTCGGCCCGCCGTACAGGACGGCGACCATGCCCGTGTTGGCACTGCCGGCGGGGGCGGCCTGCTGCGGCAGGCCGACGGCCATGTCGTTGTAGCCGTCGCCGTTGAAGTCGAAGTTCTTCGGGGCCGTCGCGGCCGTGGCGGTGCCGGTGCCGGTGCCGGTCGAGACGGTCAGGCTCGCCGCCAGGGCGAGTAACGCTGCGGAACCCATGATCCTTTTAGCATTCATGATCGGCAGCGTGGTCCAGAACACTTGTCGGTTACTTAAGAATGACTAAGCCACACCGGCACGGTGCGGAGAACGTCGCCCACGTGCTCGCCGAACCGGCCACCGGTGACCGCGGACGGTCGGCCCGGCGGGAGCGCCGAGGGGGGAACGACAGGGGGGCCGCCGGTTCTTGGCGCCCGCTTGGAGATTGTTTGATCTCGCCCAGGTTCGCGGCCCGAACCCGCTCCCGCCCGGTGCGGCGCCGTCAGCCGGTCTGGCAGGCCGGGCACCAGAAGAGGTTGCGCCCGGCGAGCACCTGCGTGCGCACCTCGGTGCCGCAGAGGAAGCAGGGCATGCCGGAACGCCGGTAGACGTAGACCTCGCCACCGTGGTCGTCGACGCGGGGCGGACGGCCCATCGCCTCCGGAGTGTGCTCGGGCCTGACCGTGTCGATGCGGCCCACCCGGACACCGTCGGCCATCAGCAGCACCAGATCCGCCCAGATCGCCTCCCACTGCTCGTGGGTGAGGTCGCGGCCGGGCCGTGACGGGTCGACGCCCTGCCGGAACAGTGCCTCGGCCCGGTAGATGTTCCCCACGCCCGCGACGACCGACTGGTCCATCAGCAGGACCCCCACGGAGGTGCGGCTGCGGCCGATCCGCCGCCAGGCCGACTCGGGATCGGCGTCCGCGCGCAGCGGGTCGGGTCCGAGTCTGGCGTGCAGCGCGGCCTTTCCCGCCGGGTCGAGCAGTTCGCAGGTGTTGGGGCCACGCAGGTCCGCGTACTCGCCGGTATTGCTCAGGCGTAGCCGCACCATCCCGGTCGGCGCGGGCACGGGAACCGGGCCGAAGGCGTACTTGCCGTAGATGCCCAGGTGGACGTGGAGCCACCGCTCGTCGTCGAAGCCGAGCAGCAGGTGCTTGCCGTGGGCGTCGGCCTCGGTGAGCACCCGCCCGTCGATCCGCAGCGCCCCGGCGGCGAACCGCCCCTGGGGGCTTTCCGCGCGGACCTCGCGCCCGCCGAACGCCCGCCGATGCTCTTCGGCGAGTCGATGAATGGTGTGTCCTTCAGGCATGGCGGTGCTTGTCGTCTGCGTGGGGGGCGCTGCTGCTTTAGTGGCTCTTGTCGCTTTCCTGATGCTTCCCGATGGGTGTACCGCTGAGGATGACCG
>NZ_JBEXUE010000229.1:0-15800 GCF_040614275.1 Streptosporangium sp. NPDC006013 | reverse complement strand
GCAGCGGCAGGAGGGTGCCGTCGACGGGCGGTCCCGTCTAGACGGGACCGCCCCCATGCCTGCCGCGGGAGCAGGTGGCTTGCTCAGAAGGCCTCTTCCGGCAGCTCCATCAGGTCCTGGCCGGTGGCCTCCAGCGTGCGACGCTCGGCGGCGACGCGGGGCAGGACGGTCTGGGCGAAGAACGAGGCCGCGGCGACCTTGCCGGTGTAGAAGGCCTGGTCGCCCTGCGCGGCCTCGGCGGAGCCCAGCGCGGCCAGGGCCACCTCGGCCTGGCGCAGCAGCAGCCAGCCGATCACCACGTCGCCCAGCGCGAGCAGGAACCGGGTGGTGTTGAGGCCGACCTTGTAGACCTCCTTCGGCGCCTCCAGCGAGCCGATGGCCCAGCCCGCCATGGTGTCGGCCATGCTCTTGACCTCGTCGGCGGCCTCGGCGAGAAGCTTGCGCTCCTCCTTCAGCCGCCCGTTGCCGGCCTCGGAGGCGGCGAAGGCCTTCACATCGTCGTACAGCGAGCCGAGGGTCACGCCCTGGTTGCGCAGGATCTTGCGGAAGAACAGATCCAGCCCCTGGATCGCGGTGGTGCCCTCGTACAGGGAGTCGATCTTGGCGTCCCTGATGTACTGCTCGATCGGGTAATCCTGCAGGTAGCCCGAGCCGCCCAGGGTCTGCAGGGAGCGGGCGAGCAGCTCGTAGGAGCGCTCGGAGCCGACGCCCTTGACCAGCGGGAGCAGCAGGTCGTTCATCGCCTCGGCGTGGCCGTTCCTGCGGCCCTCGTGCTCGGCGATCAGCACGTCGTCCTGGTAGGTGGCGGTGAGCAGGACCAGCGCCCGCATGCCCTCGGCGTACGACTTCTGCAACATCAGCTCCCGGCGTACGTCCGGGTGGTGGGTGATGGTCACCCGCGGGGCCGACTTGTCGGCCATCTGGGTCAGGTCGGCGCCCTGCACCCGGGCCTTGGCGTACTCCAGGGCGTTCAGGTAGCCGGTGGAGAGCGTGGCGATCGCCTTGGTGCCGACCATCATCCGGGCATGCTCGATGATCATGAACATCTGCTTGATGCCCTCGTGGACCTCGCCGATCAGCGTGCCCACGGCCGGGTGCTTGTCGCCGAAGGTGAGCTCGCAGGTCGTGGAGACCTTCAGGCCCATCTTCTTCTCGACGTTGGTGACGTAGACGCCGTTGCGCTCGCCGAGCTCGCCGGTCTCCAGGTCCACGTGGTACTTCGAGACCAGGAACATCGACAGGCCCTTGGTGCCGGGACCGTGCCCCTCGGGGCGGGCCAGCACCAGGTGGAAGATGTTGTCACTCAGGTCGTGCTCGGCGCTGGTGATGAAGCGCTTGACGCCCTCGATGTGCCAGGTGCCGTCGTCCTGCCGTACCGCCCTCGCGCGGCCCGCGCCCACGTCGGAACCGGCGTCCGGCTCGGTGAGCACCATGGTGGCGCCCCACTGGTTCTCGATGGCCAGCTCGGCGTAGCGCTTCTGCTCCTCGGTGCCGAGCACGTGGAGCACGTGGGCGAAGGCCGGGCCGCTGGAGTACATCCAGATGGCCGGGTTCGAGCCGAGGACCATCTCGGCCAGCGCCCAGCTCACGCTGCTGGGCAGGCCGGGGCCGCCGAGCTCGGCGGGGAGGCTGAGGTTGGTCCAGCCGGCGTCGCGGTAGGCGGCGAAGGACTTCTTGAAGCCCTCCGGCATCGTCACCGAGTTGGTGGCGAGATCGAACACCGGCGGCTTGCGGTCGCCCTCCTCGAAGGAGTCGGCGAGTACGCCGGTGGCCAGGCGGTTGACCTCGTCGAGGAGGCTCCGCACCACGTCCTCGTCCAGTTCGGCGTAGCGGCCGGTGCCCAGAATGTCCCGGCGCCCGAACACCTCGAAGAGGTTGAACTCCAGGTCACGGACGTTGCTCTTGTAGTGGCCCATGGGGTCTGCTCCTTGAAACCGGGGGAACCGGAACTTTCCATACTCGCCAGTAACGTTACCGGTAATGCTACCCGTCAGTAACCCCTAGAAAACCGCACCGACTGGGACGTTCGTCACGACATGCGAAGACACCCGCGCCGGCGTCGATCGACCGGCCCCCGAAGCTCTTCTAGGCTCGCCACATGGACGAACGATGGCGGGCCGACCTCGAACTGTGGGGCATTCCCGAGGAGATCGCGGCCAGGGCGCCGGCCGATCCCTGGGGGCACTCGTCGGCGCGGTTCGCCGAGCGCACCGACCGCGCGCTCGCGGCCCCCGAGGGGCCGACGCTGGCGCGGATGGCCGAGGCGCTCCCGCCCGGCGGGAGCGTGCTGGACGTCGGTGCCGGAACGGGGGCGGCCTCCCTGCCGCTCGCTCCCGACCTGGGAGAGCTGATCGCGGTCGACGTCTCCGACGCCATGCTCGCCGAACTGGCCTCCCGGGCTCACACGCTGGGCGTCCCCACCCGGTTCTTCCGGGGCCGCTGGCCCGACATCGCGGCCGAAACGCCGATCGCGGACGTCGCGGTCGCCGCCCACGTCGTCTACAACGTGCCGGGGCTGGCCGGATTCCTCGCCGAGCTCACCGGCCACGCCCGGGGCCGGGTCGTCCTGGAGCTCACCGGGCAACACCCGATGAGCTGGCTCAACCCCCTCTGGCAGCACTTCCACGGCATCACCCGCCCCCGCCGCCCCACGGCTCACGACGTGATCGCCGTCGCCGAGGGGCTCGGGTACGAGGTCCGTCACGAGTGGCGCCTGGCCCCGCTGCCGCGCTTCACCCGGCTCGAAGACCTCGCCGAGAGCGCCTGCCGGAGGCTCTGCCTCGGCCGGGAGCGGGCCGACGAGGTCATCGCGGCCGTGATCGAGCTGGACATGTGGCCGGTCCCCCGGGACCGGTGGTTCACACTCTGGTGGGAATCAAAGTGAGACCCTGCCGCGTTCCACCGATCGAACCCTCAAAAGGGGTGTTCCCGGACGAGACGCGCCGTACCCGGTAGGCAAAGACGACGCTCCTGATCAAAGGAGGAGCTGTCATGGCCTGGGTTGTCATCCTCGTCGCCGGTCTGTTCGAGGTCGCGATGGCGTACTCGCTCAAGCTGAGCAATGGATTCTCCGTGCTGCTGCCGAGCGTCGGCTTCGCCGTCTTCGGCCTGCTCAGCTTCGGCCTGCTCGCGATGGGCCTGAAGACCCTGGAGGTGGGCACGGCCTACGCCGTCTGGACGGGTATCGGAGCCGTCGGCACCGCTGTGCTGGGCATCGTCGCCCTCGGCGAGAACGCGTCGGCCCTCAAGATCGCCTCGATCCTGCTCATCGTCGCGGGCGTCGTCGGGCTCAACCTCGCCGCCGGCGGCCACTGACCGTACGCCTGCCCGAGCACGCCGTACGACGTGATCGGGAGGGGTGGGCGCGGGCGACCCCGTTCGGAGCGGGGTCGCCCGAAACCGGCTTGACGGTTTTGATGGTGTCGGGTTGGGTGGGCGCATGATTGTTGTTCAATACGTGACCTTCGACTGCGCCCAGCCGTACGAACTGGCGACCTTCTGGCGCGACGCCACCGGCGGGGAGCTCCATCCGGAGACGAAGCAGGAGGACGATGAGATCCTCCTGCGGGGCGGCGGGGTGAATCTGCTGTTCATCAAGGTTCCCGAGGGCAAGTCCGTCAAGAACCGCCTTCACCTGGATCTCACCGGCTCGGCGGGCACCACCCGCGACGAGGAGGTCGAGCGCCTGCTCGGGCTCGGCGCCACGGTCTTCGAGGACATGCGCAACCCCGACGGCACCGGCTGGGTGACGATGCTCGACCCCGAGGGCAACGAGTTCTGCGTCTGCCGCGCCGAGTACGAGCGCGTCTAGCGGAGCGGCTCTGGGCCCGGTCACTCCAGAAGGGCCCGAGAAGGGCCCGGCCGGGCCGCGAGCCTCGGCGACCGAAGGCGGCCTGCGGCGGCCGACACGAGTGATCCCCAAGAGGACGGGTGATCACCGGAAGATCGGCGATCACCCGAGGGTTCAGCGACCGCCGGGAAGCGAGGTCTGGCCGCGGCCCTTGAGGGTCAGCGCCAGGACAGCAGTGATCAGGTAGACCACGACCCCGCCCTGCAGGGCGTCCAGTGCCGCGCTGAACACGCCCTCGCCGTCGACGATGAGCTGCACCGGATACATGAGCATCGCGGCGCCGAACGAGGGGTAGAGGGCGAACCTCCAGGGGTGGCGCAGCGCCCAGAGCCGGGCCTGCCGGGTCACCCGGTCCCCGCTGTTGGGCTTGCGGATCGAGCCGATGGCCGCGATAAGCGAGAACAGGCCGATGCCGACCACCATCGCCCAGGTCAGATCCCCGCCACCGGTGAGCACGCCCAGTCCGAAGCTGGTGGCGGTCACCGCGCCGCCGGTCACCGCGGCGGCCTTCCAGGGAGCGCCGCGCAGCGCCGCTCCGGCGAGGGACATCTCGTCACGTCGAGTCAGTTCGTCGTTCATGCCATCAAGGCTGCCTCCCGACCCCCCTTGCTCACATCGGGGAGCGACCCTGATTGTTCCCCTACCCGTCGTCTCCCCCCTGGTGAGGGGTCCTCGCGAGGGGCGTCCAGGCCGTCATTGAGGAGTGCGGCGGTGTTCCGGGATAGGTTGGCCGCCATGCCGGTGAACTTCCGTATCGCCCGTGCCGAGGACGTTCCGCTCATCGTGGCCATGCTCGCCGACGACACCGTCGCGGCCGCCCGCCAGGGAGCCTACGGCGAGGAGCATCGTGCCGCCTTCGAGGTCATCGACGCCGACCCCGCCAACGAGCTGATCGTCGCGGAGCTGGACGGCGAGGTCGTGGGCACCATGCAGCTCACCTACATTCCCGGCATCTCCCGCCGGGGTGCCCTCCGGATGCAGATCGAGGCGGTCAGGATCGCCTCGGAGCTGCGCGGGCGGGGTCTGGGCCGCACGATGATGGAATGGGCCGTCGAGCGCGGACGGGCCCGGGGCTGCGCCCTGGTCCAGCTCACCACGGACAAGACCCGCGCGGACGCCCACCGCTTCTACGACTCCCTCGGCTTCGTCGCGTCCCACGAGGGTTACAAACTCGCGCTGACCTGATCGGCCAGGGGCCGGCGTCGAGGTGATCCGTCCGGTCACTCGGTGGCGCTCGGGCCGATCTCGACCAGGTTGTCGTGGTAGACGGCGCCACGGCCCATGTCGGCGTCGCGGGCCTCCACCACGGCGTTCACGGTCGTGCCCCCCGAGCTGAGCTTGCGCCAGTGCCCCTTGGTGGACGCGATCACGCCCGGCCGGACCCGCTCGCTGATCTCGACCACGGCCTCGAACTCGCCGCCGGCGTTGAAAACCCGGGCCCGCTGCCCGTCGCTCAGCCCCCTCGGCGCGGCGTCCGTGGGATTCACCAGGACCCGCGGGCCCTTCGAGCGCCGCAGCAACTCGGGGTTGTTGCCGAAGATGGTGTTGAGGAAGGTGTGGGAGGCGGGGGTGATGAGGGTCAGCGGATACGGTCCCGGCGCGGCCGAGGTGGTGTGCGGCGGGACGTAGGCGGGCCCCGCGCCGAACTCCATCCGGCCCGAGGGCGTCGGGAAGCCCTCGGTGAACGGCACGAACGGCCGCGGTACGTTGAGGCGGACCCAGCCCTCCTTGCGCAGCCGGTCGAGCGTGATGCCGTCAAGCGACGGATGGCCCGAGGAGAGCAGTTGCTCGGCCAGCTCCAGGTCGGAGTCGTACAGGGACGGCTCGGTGAGCCCCATGTGCCGCGCCAGGCGGCGGAAGGTCTCGGTGGTGGACAGGCACTCGCCCGGCGGCTCGACCGCGGGTGAGTTCCACATCAGGTACATGTGCCCGTAGCCCGCGTGCAGGTCGGCGTGCTCGATCTGCATGGTGGCGGGGAGCACGATGTCGGCGTAGTCGACGGTGTCGGTCGGGAACTGCTCCATCACGACGGTGAACAGGTCCTCGCGCGTCAGTTTCTCGCGGATCCGGTTCTGGTCGGAGGTGGAGCTCATCGGGTTGGCCGCGTACACCCACAGGCACTTCACCGACTCGTCCAGCTGATCGGCCAGCCGGGTCATGGTGAGCGTGCGGACCGGCCGGGTGAGCAGGTCCTCGCGGGTGTCGATGTTCAGGTGGATGTGCCCGCTGGTGGAGTACGCGATCCCGCCGCCGGGGTGGCGCCAGTCGCCGGTCACGCCGGGGATGGCGGCGATCGTGCGCATCGCGGTGCCGCCGCCGGCGTGCCGCTGCACGCCCATGGTGGCCCGGATGCCGGTGGGCCGGGTGCGCGCCAGCCGGACCCCCAGGGCCCGGATGTCGGACTCGGGCAGCCCGGTGATCTCCGCCACGCGTGCCGGAGGGTGGCGCAGGATCTCCTCGCGGAGGTTCTCCCAGCCGGTCGTGTGGTTCTCCAGGTAGTCGCGGTCCTCGGCTCCCTCGGCGAGCACGACGTTCATCAGCCCCAGGGCGAGGGCCGCGTCGGTGCCGGGCCTGATCGGCAGGTGCTCGTCGGCCTGCTCGGCGGTGCGGGTCCGGATCGGGTCGATCGCCACCACGTGCGCCCCCGCCGCGCGGGCGTCCTGGATGAACTTCCACAGGTGGTGCCCGCTGGTCAGCGTGTTCGTGCCCCACAGCAGGATGAGCCGGGACAGGGCGAACGTCTCCGGATCCATCCCGCCCGGCGTGCCGTAGACCTGTCGCAGCCCGGAGTTGCCGGCCGACGAGCAGATGTTCAGAAAGTGCCTCGACGCGCCGAGCGCGTTCCAGAACCGCCGCCCGGCCACTCCCTCGGCCCCCTGGAGGTATCCCAGCGTGCCGGTGCCCAGGTAGGGCCAGATCGCCTCGCCGCCGTGCTCGTCGACGATGCCGCGCAGCCGTACGGAGATCTCCTCCAGGGCCTCGTCCCAGCTGATCCGCTCGAACCTGCCGGACCCCTTGGGGCCGGTCCGCCGCATCGGGTGCAGGATGCGGTCGGACGCCCGGGTGTGCTCCAGGTAGCGGTTGACCTTCACGCAGAGCGCGCCGCGGGTGTAGGGATGGTCAGGGTTGCCGCGCATCTTGACGGCCTCGCCGCCTTGGACGGTCACCACCCAGGAGCACGTGTCGGGGCAGTCAAGCGGGCACGCCCCCAGCACTCGAAGTTCGCCTGACGACATGCCCTTGACTGTAGCCGCGCCCAGGGAGCGCGGGTGTCACCGGAGCAGCCCGGGGGGCTCGTGCCGGTGGTCGTGTCCCAGCCCGCCCCCTCCGGTGCTCGGCCTTCCGACTCTCGGCTCCCCGGTGTGGCCGGGGGCGACGGGATCGCCGGGGAGGTCGCGAGCGTACGCGTAGGTGTACGCCGCCGCGCCGATCGCGGAGGCGTTCACCGCCAGCGCACCGTCGTCGATGTTGGCGATGGTGTCGCAGGCCTGGTGGTAGCACCTGTCGTAGGGGGCCCAGGCCTTGCCGCCGAACTTCTCGGCCTCCTCGGCGGACTTGATGCCCTCGGCGCCGGTGAACAGCCCGCCCGCGGCGATGCCCGCCTTGATGAAGGGGCCGTAGTCGGAGCGGCCGGTGAAGTCGGCCTCCTGGTGCGGCTTGCCCACGGCGTCGAAGTACGACTGGAAGAGCTTCTCGATCCGGTCGGAACCGGCAGGCGGATGCGTGTCCAGGCCCGTGTCGGAGTTGTCGCCGTCGTAGATCCCCAGGACGTAGTTCGGCGAGGCGATCATGTCGAAGTTCAGGTACAGCTTGATCTTCGCCCGCTCCGCCGCCGAGAGATGGGCCACGTAGTGGGTGGAACCGAGCAGGCCCAGCTCCTCCGCGCCCCAGAAGGCGAAGCGCAGCCTGTTCCTCGTCTGCAGGTCCTTCGCCGCCAACGCCGTCTCCAGGACGCCCGCGGTCCCGGAGCCGTTGTCGTTGATGCCGGGTCCCGCCATGACACTGTCCAGGTGGGCGCCGAGCATGACCACCCGGTCCGGGTCGCCCCGGCGGCTTTCGGCGATGACGTTGCGCGTCCTGCGGTCGGGGTCGCTCTCGGCGTCCACCGCGAGCGTCGCGGTCGTTCCCGGCACCGACAGCTCCTTGCCGGCCGCGAAGGTGGCTCCGACGATCGGGATCTTGATGCCGGAGGTGTTGACCGAGCCTCGCAGCAGGATCCTGCGGTCGGCGAGAGCCTCACCCGGCTGCCCCTCGTTGAAGATGACCACCCCGGACGCACCGGCCGCCTGGGCCCGCTCCGCCTTGACCTGGAAGCTGCAGGAGCCACGCTGGATCAGGGCGATGTTCCCCCGGACGAACCCCTTGAAGTCACTCACCTCGCATCCGGAGGAGGAGTTCGCGTTCGGGGCCGGCGGCAGCACCAGGTCCACGCCCTGCACCGGAGCCGTGATCCTCCCCGAGCCGGAGTACGTCATCGTCTGGAAGTCGATGCCGGGCAGGTAAGCCCTGGCCGCGGGGGACGATCGCGCCAGCACCGGAGCCTTCCGCTCATGGAAGAAGGGGATCCCGAACTCCTGCAAGGTGACCTGGTATCCGGCGGCGCGAAGCCTGTCCGCGACGTAGGCGACCGAGGCCTCGTGGCCGGGGGTGGCCGCGGCCCGGATACCGCCGTTGGCCTTGGCGATCTCCTGGAGCCTTTCCAGGTGCCGCCTGACGGACGCGAGCTTGATCGACTGCCCGAACGCCTTCGCGTCCGGCGGCAGGGGACTCTCCGGAGGCGGTTCCGAGGGCAGGCCGGACGGGCTGTGGACACCGGCGTTCACCGGTTCCGGCGCGGAGGTGGCGAGCCCGTGCACCGTTCCGGGCGGGGTCGCGGCCCAGGCCGTGTCGACGACGGGCGGGATCGTGGCCGTGGCGATGGTGACGGCGGCCAGCACTCTCCCGAAGGCACGTGCACTCACGTCAGGCTCCTCTGACATCGGGGACGGCGTTACTTGAGAACATCGGTGGCGACGAGGTGGCCGCCGGATACCGGCCCGGTGGCACCACCCGGGACGGAGCCGCCGGGCAGGTCGTCGGTCCGGGCGTAGACGAACGCGGCTGTCGCGATCGCGCCGCTGTTCAGCCCCAGGGCGGTGTCGCTGATGTTGACGATCGTGTCGCACCTGAGGTGGAGCGGGGGTCGTAGGTGACTCCCGTCGCGCGGGCGGTGGAGATGACCGGGATCTTTACAGTGGGGGCGTCGGGGGAATCGGGTGATCGCGACCACTATTCCCCTGGAGGCGCGAGTGCTCATGCGGAACCCCTCAACGTGCATGGAGCGCCCGCGCTCCCGGGAAGGCGGTGAGAGGCGACCGCGACGAGGCGTTCCCGCTCCCCGGACGCGGCCCTGCAGGCTGCGGGCGGGCGAAGGAACATGACGGTCAGCCTTCCAGTCCCGCACCCGCTAAATCCAGTATTCCCGCAGCTAGAAGGGTCAATTCTCGATCTCGGGCAGGTACGCTGTGCTCGCTCGCCGCCCTCGTCGAGGCGGGCGTCATGATCTCTTCGAGGCCACGTCCGCCCGGCCCGCTCGCCGGCCGGGGCGCCATACGGTGTCACCGTGTGGCCCCGTTTTCTGATTTCAGCCACCAAGATGGAAGCCAGACTGTCAAGACTGTCGGAAGCCGTCGACATGCGTATGGCTCCGATTGTGGACTCTGGGGGAGAAGGTCGGTGACGCAGCTGTAATGCGGAACATGCAGAATCGCTGGCGGTGACGGAAATCAAGGAGCTGGACGGAACACCGTCCGACGACGGCACACGGCCGGCGACGGACGGCGATCTAGCCGTGCGCGTCATCGAGCCGCTGCTTCCCCAGCGGATCCGTCGCCCTTCGGACCTGCTGCGGTTCCTGGCGACCCTGCTCGGGCTGGTGGCCGTCATCCTGCTCGCCCTCGTCGCGCAGAAGACCCTGAACGGTCTGGAGGGCGACGTCGCCGACGGCACCAGCCGGGCGCCGTTCCTGCTCAGCGGCCTGGCCGGGGTGCTGAGCGCCTCGGCCATGCTCGGCGTGCCCATCGCCTTCGCCATCGAGCGGGTGCTGCACCGTGACGGCCTCCGGGTGGCCGAGGGGCTCTTCGCGGCCATCGCCGCGATGGTGCTCTCCTTCGTACTCGGCGAGTGGATCGTGAACGCCGGGCCCGAGGACCTGAGGCTCCTGATGACCGGAGGCAGAGCCGGAGTCGAGCCGGTCAACACGCTGCTCACCCCGATCATCGCCTACGTCACCGCGGTGCGCATATCCCGCCGCCCCACCTGGCGGGCGGCCCTGTGGAGCGCGGTCGCGCTCAACGCCGTCGCCCTGTTCGCCGGGCTCGCCGCCACCCTCCTCGGCATCGTCGTCTCCATCCTGGTCGGCCTGGCCGTCGGCTACGCCACCCTGTACGGCGTGGGCAGCCCCAACACCCGCCCTCCGGGCAGTGCGGTCGTCGGCGTGCTGCGCAAGCTGGGCTTCGCCCCGGTCAGGGCGCATCGGCTCGACGACGACTACCAGGGCAGCCGCCGCTACGCCGTCGAGCTCAAGAACGGCAACCGCCTCGACGTCACGGTCCTCGACCGGGACCGTCAGGTGGCCGGGGTGCTCTACCGCATCTGGCGGCGCATCCGGCTCAACTCCGAGACCCGCCGCAAGGCCATCCGCTCACTCCGCGCCGAGCTGGAGCGCGAGGCCCTGATGGCGTACGCCGCGCAGGCGGCGGGAGTGAGCACCCCCCGGCTCGTCGGTACCAGCGAGATCGGTACGGAGGCCGCGCTGCTCGTCTACGAGCACATCCCCACCCGCGCGCTCGACGACATCCCCGACGAGGAGATCGACGACAACCTGCTCGCCCAGATCTGGGAGCAGGTCCTGCTGCTGCAGGTCCAGCGGCTCGCCCACCGGCGGCTGACCGGCGACAGCATCCATGTCGACTGCGAGGGCCGGGTCATCCTCACGGACGCCCGCAGCGGCGAGATCGCCGCCGGTGACCTGCTGCTCCGCCTGGACATCGCCCAGCTGCTCACCTACCTCAGCCTCCGCGTCGGAGCCCAGCGGGCGGTCAACGCCGCCGCGGCCGGAGCCGGGCACGGCCTGCTCGCCGACGCGCTCCCGCTGCTCCAGCGGATCGCGCTGACCCGCGAGACCAGGGCGGCGCTCAGCAAGAACAAGGGGCTGCTCACCGAGATCCGCGAGCGGATCGTCGAGCTCACGCCCAAGGCCGAGGCCGAGGAGGTGCGCCTGGAGCGCTTCCGCCCCAGGACCCTGATCACCATCATCGGCACCGCGTTCGCCGCGTACTTCCTGGTCTACTACCTGACCCAGATCAACCTCAACATGATCACGTCGGCCAAGTGGAGCTGGACCGGCGTGGCACTGGTCGCCGCGATGATGAGCTACGTCGCCGCCGCCCTGATGCTGAGGGGCTTCGTACCGGAGAAACTGCCCCTCGGCCGTACCGTGCTCGTCCAGTTCGCCGGGTCGTTCGTCAAGCTCGTCGCGCCCGCCGCGGTGAGCGGGGTCGCGATCAACACCCGCTACCTGCAGAAACGCGGCATCCCTCTGGGACAGGCGGTGGCCAGCGTGGGCGCCTCCCAGCTCATCGGGCTGGCATTCCACATCGCGCTGCTCCTGCTGTTCGCCTACATCACCGGTTCCAACACCGCCTCGTCGTTCACCCCGTCGCGCACGCTCGTGCTGACGCTGCTGGCCGTGGCCGTGGTGGTGCTGGTCATCGTGGGCGTGCCACGGCTGCGCCGCATGATCACCACGCGGCTCCGCTCGCTGTTCTCCGGGGTCATCCCGCGCCTGCTCGACGTCCTCCAGTCGCCCAGGAAGATCATCGAGGGCTTCAGTGGCACCCTGATGCTCACCCTGTTCTTCGTGCTCTGCCTGGACGCCTGCGTCCGCGCCTTCGGCGGCTCCCTCAACTTCGCCGCCGTCGCCATCGTCTTCCTCGCGGGCAACGCCATCGGCTCGGCAGCCCCCACCCCCGGCGGCCTCGGCGCCGTCGAGCTGTCCCTGTCGGTCGGCCTGACCCTCTCCGGCCTGCCCGGTGAGGTGGCGACCTCGGCCGTGCTGCTGTTCCGGCTGCTGACCTTCTGGCTGCCGGTCCTGCCCGGCTGGGCCTCGTTCGCGCACCTGCAGCGACAGCAGGCGCTCTAGGCACTGTTCCGCGCCCCGGAAAGACCGCCGGCAGGTGGCCCGGCGGTCTTTCTCACGGACGCAGGTCAGGCCTCGCTGGACCTGGCCCAGAGGTTGATGCCCGCCTCGACCGCGTCCTTGTCGATCGCCTCAAGCTCCGCGGCGTCGAACGACGTGTTCTGCACGGCCGCGAGGCTGTTCTCCAACTGCTCCACACTGCTCGCGCCGATCAGCACCGACGTGACGCGCCTGTCGCGCAAAGCCCAGGCCAGCGCCATCTGCGCCAGCGACTGGCCGCGCCCGCCCGCGATCTCGTTCAGGGTGCGGATGTGCCGCATCGTCTCCTCGGCGAGCATCTCCGGGGTGAGGAAGCGCCCCAGCGAGGCCCGCGACCCCTTGGGGATCCCGTTCAGGTAGCGGTCGGTCAGCATGCCCTGCGCCAGCGGGGAGAACGCGATGCAGCCCAGGCCCTCCTCCTCCAGGACGTCGAGCAGCCCGCCCTCGATCCACCGGTTCAGCATCGAGTACGAGGGCTGGTGGATCAGTAGCGGCGTGCCCATCTCCCGCAGCAGCCGCGCGGCCTCCGCGGTGTGCTCGGGCGAGTAGGACGAGATGCCCGCGTACAGCGCCTTGCCGGACCGGACCGCGTGGTCCAGCGCGCCCATCGTCTCCTCCAGCGGGGTGTCCGGGTCGAACCGGTGGCTGTAGAAGATGTCGACGTAGTCGAGCCCCATCCGCTCCAGCGACCGATCCAGGCTGGACAGCAGGTACTTGCGCGACCCCCACTCGCCGTACGGGCCGGGCCACATGTCGTAGCCCGCCTTGGTGGAGATGACCAGCTCGTCCCGGTACGGTGCGAAGTCCTCGCGGAAGTGCCGCCCGAAGTTGGTCTCCGCGGACCCGGGCGGCGGACCGTAGTTGTTGGCCAGGTCGAAGTGGGTCACCCCCAGATCGAAGGCCCTGCGCAGGATGGCCCGCTGGGTCTCGAAGGGCTTGTCGTCACCGAAGTTGTGCCAGAGCCCCAGCGAGACGGCGGGCAGCTTGAGCCCGCTCTTGCCGACCCTGTTGTACGGCTGGCGTCCGTCGTACCTGTCATCTGCCGCGATATATGTCACTTGGTCACCTTGGTCGTGTCGAGAATCCAGGAGAGGGTGAAGGCCTCCTCGCGCCAGGCGTCGTACCTGCCGCTGCGGCCGCCGTGCCCGGCGCCCATCTCCGTCTTGAGCAGGAACGGCCCGCCGTCCGCGACGTCGCGGAGCTTCGCGACCCACTTGGCGGGCTCGTGGTAGAAGACCCGGGTGTCGTTGAGGCTGGTGATCGCCAGAATCGGCGGGTAGACCCGGCCGTCCACGTTCTCGTACGGCGTGTACGACTTCATGTACGCGTACACCTCGGGGTTGTGCAGCGGGTCGCCCCACTCGTCCCACTCGATCACGGTCAGCGGCAGCGAGGGGTCGAGGATCGTGTTCAGCGCGTCCACGAACGGCACCTCCGCCACCACGCCCGCGAAGGTCTCGGGCGCGAGGTTGGCGACCGCGCCCATCAGCAGCCCGCCCGCCGATCCGCCCCTGGCGACGATCGCGGTCGACCAGCCGGCGGCGGAGAGGTGCTCGGCGGCGGCGACGAAGTCGGTGAAGGTGTTCTTCTTCTTCTGGAACTTGCCGTCCTCGTACCAGTGGCGGCCCATCTCACCGCCGCCCCTGACGTGTGCCACGGCGAAGACGAAGCCCCGGTCGAGCAGGCTGAGCCTGGCGATGGAGAACGAGGGGTCGATCGAGATCTCGTAGCTGCCGTAGCCGTAGAGCACCGTGGGGGCCGGCCGCGGGGTGCCCTTTCTCATCACGATCGAGATCGGGATGCGGGTGCCGTCGGACGCGGTCGCCCACTCGCGGAACTGCTCGTAGTCGGTGGGGTCGTAGCCGCCGAGCACGACCTTCTGCTTCAGCAGGACCAGCTCGCGCGCCGCCAGGTCGTAGTCGTAGACCGACGGCGGGGTGACCATGCTGGTGTAGCCGAGCCGCAGCCGCCCCGTGACGAACTCCGGGTTGCCCGACGGGGCCACGTCGTAGATCGGCTCGGGGAAGGAGATCTCGTACGCCTCCCCGGCGCGGGGCAGGATGCGGATGCCGGTGAGCCCGTCCCGGCGGAAGTGCACGACGGTGTGGCCCTCGAAGGCGTCGACGTCGAGCAGCCGGGTGTCGGCGCGGTGCTCGATCAGCGGAGTCCAGTCGCCGGGGGCGTCGAGCGGCGCGGTGGCCAGCTCGAAGTTCTCCGCGTTCCGGTTGTGCAGGACCAGGAAGTGGTCGCCCGCGTGGTCGACGCCGTACTCGACGCCGGTCTCCCGGGGCCGGACGACGCGGAACTCGCCGGTGGGGTCGTCGGCCTCAAGGACGCGGACCTCGCTGGTGATCTTGCTGCCGGAGGAGAGCACCAGGTAACGCTCGCTCCGGCTGAGCCCGATGCCGACCCAGAACCGCTCGTCGGCCTCCTCGTGGACGAGCATGTCGTCCTTGGCGGGGCTGCCGATCGTGTGCCGGTGCACCTGGTTGGGCCGCCAGGCCTCGTCGACGGTCGTGTAGAAGAACGTCGTGCCGTCGGCCGACCAGGCGCCGCCGTAGAAGATGCCGGGGATCTCGTCGGGGAGGGTCTCGCCGGTGGTGAGGTTCTTCACCTTCAGGGTGAAGCGCTCGTCGCCGGTGAAGTTGGTGGAGTAGGCCAGCAGGGTGCCGTCGGGACTGACCGAGCTGGTGCCGATCGAGAAGAAGTCGGAGTCTCCGGCGAGCTCGTTGCCGTCGAGCAGGATCTCCTCACCGGGAAGCGGCTCGCCGGCTTTCAACTCGGGCGGGGTCTCGCCGTCCGCCGCCACCCGGCACTGGATGCCGTACTGCTTGCCCTCCTCGGTCCGCGAGTAGTACCACCAGCCGCCCTTGCGGGTGGGGACCGAGAGGTCGGTCTCCAGGGTGCGTCCCTTGATCTCCTGGAAGAGCGTCTCCTGCAGGGGCTTGAGGTGGGCGGTCGCCTCCTGTGTGTAGGCGTTCTCCGCCTCCAGGTAGGCGACCACCTCCGGGTCGTCCTTTACCGTCAGCCACGCGTAGTCATCGACCACGGTGTCCCCGTGGTGCACGCGCTCGCTGGGAACCTTCTTCGCCGTCGGCGGCGTCTGGCTGCTCACTCAGCCGAGTCTATGTTTCCGCCGGTCCCTGTTCGGATCGCTCGCCCGGTCGGGCCGATCGGCCTTGATCCACCTCGGCCTGCCTCGACGTGCCGCGGCCCGCGCTGCTCGCGAGCCAGGCTCGGCTCCTCCGGCCGGCCCGAGGTTTCCTCGTACGGGGTTCGCCGTTACGTTCCGAGCGCTCTTGGAGGACTGCTAATCTTTTGGAGTCGGCAGGGTCCGACGCAAACCACTCTAATCACTCCGGTGACTTCCGTATGGCTTGTGTCGTGTCCGCTGACAATCCCTTTGAAACCCAAGGTTCCAGAGCCCGGTTCGCAGAGCCGCTCAGGTGCTGGTAAGTTTGAGGGGTTGCTCTGGAAACGGAGCCGCCGAATTCCAGCAAGACCTGCAAGATCAAGTCAATCGCTTCAAAACGAGCCGGTTTGACACGAAAAAGCGGGCCTGAAAGAATAACGGCACAACGAAAGAACAGAACAAAACGAACCGCCCCTGGTTCTCCGGCCGAAACTGGCCGGGACGACGGTGTACGCGTCCGTTTCTTGAGAACTCAACAGTGTGTTAAAAGCCAGTGCATGAAGCACAACCCTGTCCAACCTGCCCTTTCATTGGGGTGG